>NZ_JBHYDW010000027.1:0-35636 GCF_051860475.1 Elioraea sp.
GGGTGATGCCCTTGAACACCTCGCGGCCGCCCGGATAGGCCTTGGTGAGGTTCTTCATCACATAGACGTACTGATAGGCGGGCATGGGCTCGGCCTTCGGAACTGGGGTGTCGGGGGTTGGCGGGGTTCTAGCGCGGGGGCGAACGGAAGGGCAACCTTGGTCGCCTACGCTTCGATAGGCATCCCCAACCTGTTGGCATTAGCGCACCACTCGGCAACTTTCTGTATGAATGCCCAGACATCATCGTCGCCCGTGGGGGCATGGCCTTCCTGCCCATCAGGAATGCCAAGGCGCGTGAGCATTTCAACGGTCCAATCCGTGCCACGGCCGGCTACTTCCAACTGTGGCAACCAATCCTCCAATTGACCTCGCCGCACGACGAATATCCCATACTCGTCAAGCCTATCAAAGAGATCCCTTGCTCCCGCCTGTATATCTACATCAAGTTTCTCAAGGTCGCCGGAGCGTTTCATGGAGAGGCTTTTTTTATCAAAAGCATCCTTGACTTTTCCTCGTGCGAGATTTAAACTATCCCGAGTTATTGTCGATACATTTGCTGCGTTGAGTGTATCAATAAATTTGTCTTTCAGTATATCAGCGTCAACAATCGCTGCGGCTGGGACGCCAGTCTGTCGCAGTGGGCCAAATATTTCACGCAAAGTCTGCTTATTTTGTGCATTGAGAAAGGAAAGTGCTGGGAGATTTGGGTATTTTGAGCGAAGTCGTGCATAAATCTCAGAATAAAAGGCGCGATCATTATCGCTCTCCGTTACAATGGCACCATCGTGAAAAAGGGCTGATACGACATTTGCACTTCGAAAAAGAGGATGGGACAGGAATTTTGAAAGAGAGGACGGGTCTACAGCGCGTGCTGGTCTACTTGCGAACGGTGTTGTGAGGCGAAGAATAGTAACATCTTTTGACACTTGAACGCACCCGAGAATGAAGTCACTGCTATGGGTTGCAACAATCAGCTGGCTACTATTTTCTTCGGCCAGTTGTGCCAAATCTTGCCCTAACCGTCGAGCCAGCGGAGGGTGAAGAAATGCCTCTGGCTCATCAATTAAGAGAACCTCTGGCTCAAGAACAACTGCCGCTGTAATTAGCCCAATATAGGCCTGCGTTCCATCGCTGGATTCTTCCAGGTTTTGCGCACTTGCATGAAATTGTCGGGCCTACGGAGTCCAGGACCACTCAAACGAAGGATGCTTGGGCGCGACTTCAGATAGGCGAAGCCGATAATTTTTCATCTTAGTTGGGTCTACAACTAATATTCTTCTAAATGCGCTCAAAATACGATCTACTACTTCTTTTCTTTTATCGTCATAGTTCGCTATTGCTTGAAGTATATTTCTTGGCTCTTTAAGAAGGTCGCCAAGTGGCTTCTCACCCAATATTGAAAGGCGCGCTTTACCATCCATCCTGACAATTGCACGATTTAGGAACCCATGATGACTACACGGAAAATATTCTGGTTTTGATTTTATAAAGTTGCTGAATAAATTGCGCTGAACTACCCCAATACTAATATCCCCATTTGACGAATTGAATTTGCGGTAATAAACTTGATCACGAACAGCTTGATTCTCTTCCTGCAAAATGCGCGAATAAACCTCTGTGAACGTCAGAATCTGCTTCTCGAGAGATGTTGTATCCATAGCAAAGCGGATTCTTCTGAGGGAGAAATTCGGACGCTCTGTGGGCACGACATCTGAGTTAGCCAAATTTTCAATGTCTCTCAAGAGCACACTTTTCCAAGACCCATTCGGCCCAACAAGAACCACAATTCTGGATAGTTTGTACTTACATGGAGTGTGAGCGATGATCATCTCCAATTCATTTAGAAACATCTTTCCTTCTGCTCACAGATTTTTGCATCACGTGAGTCTTTTGCTAAACCTGCACCGCCGACTAGCTAGCAGTTCAAGGTTCAGGGCCACGATCCACAACAGCGAAGTTTATATACGGTCTGCTGCGAGTCGACGGGTGGCATACCACGGTACAATTGCGCCATCGGTCCGTCACCATATAGTCTCGTACAGATGCCGCACCTGCTGCGGCGTCCAGTCCGGGTTCTCCCAGGCCAGCATCTTGCCGGGGTTGAGCAGCCCCAGCGGGTCGGCCTCGCGCTTGAACGCCAACTGCTCGTGATCGACCTTCTTCATGCCCCCCTCCTCCAGCGTGTAGGCATGGGGGTTGAAGATCGGGCAGCCGGCAGCCTCGTGCGCGGCGATGATCCCGGCGAGCCGCGCCTCGGTGGTGAAGCGCACGAGTTGCAGGCCGAAGCACGCCACCTCGCCGCCGAAGCGCACGAACTCCAGGTGGATCGGCACCTCGTCGCCCAACGCCGCCTCCATCTCCGCCACCTTGGCGAGATACCCGGGCGGCGGGAATAGCGTCTGAAGATACGTCACCGTCTTGTCGGTCTTCAGCACCTGCAACGTGGTGTGGTTCCAGGAGTACTCGTAGAGCGGCACCTCGGCCTCATCGCTCGGCTGCCGGTGCACCTCCGCGCCGCCATGCGGGGCGAGCAGCGCGGGCAGGAACTCGAGGAACGGGGCGGCGACCATCAGCAGCACGATCGCGCGGCCCTCCGGCAGCGCGCCGGCGAGCGCGCGGAAATGCGTCTGCGCGATCCCGGCCGCGAGCACGCAGACGAGCTTCTTCGCGATCCCGTCCTGGCGCGTGAACGCATCGGCGAAGCGCGCGGCGTCCATCAGCGTCGGAAACGCCGCCACCACGTCCACCCACTCCGAGGCCGGGGCGAGCGGCATCTCCACCTCGGTGATCACGCCGTTGGTGCCATAGGCGTGGTTCGCCTTCTGGATGTCGGGGCCGCGCAGCTCGATCACGCGCGGGCTCTCCTCCATCGTCAGCAGCCTGAGCCCGAGGACATTGCCCGGCTCGCGCAACATGCCCCAGGTGCAGGAGCCGATGCCGGAGGAGCCGCCGGCGATGAACCCGCCGAGCGTCGCGGTGCGCCGGGTCGAGGGATGGAAGCGGAGCTCGCCGCCGACCGAAGCGCGGGTCTGCGCGTCGATGTCGATCAGCTTCGCGCCGCACTGCGCGCGCACGGCACCGGCGCGCGTCCAGAGCACGCGATCGAGGGCGGAGAGGTCGAGCACGATGCCGCCGCGGATCGGCATGGCCTGGCCGTAGTTGCCGGTGCCCGCACCGCGCGGCGTGACCGGAACGCGGTGCCGAACCGCGGCGGCGAGCACGCGCGCGACCTCCTCCTCGCACCGCGGCATCACCACCGCCTCGCCGCAGACCGTGTTCAACTGGCGCTTCAGCACCGGCGAGTACCAGAAGAAGTCGCGGCTCTTCTGGCGCACCAGCGCGCGGTCGGTCTGGACCGCGATGCCCGCGAGTGCAGCGAGGAACCCAGCGGTGTCACTCACGCGGGCTCTCCTTCAGCCAGGCATCGACGTCGATCGCCGCGATCTCGGCGACCAGCCGCGCGACCGCCTCGGCCGCACGCGACAGCACGGCCGCGCCGAGCTCGGCCGTGGCGGAAGCGGCGTTGCCGACGGCACCGCTCGCGTTCAGGTCCTGCGCCTGCCAGCCGAACGCGACCGCGCCGCCCGCGCGCAGGACGGCGTTGTCGTCCCACGCCGAGGTCGCGTTCGGAAAGTCGTGAACCCGATCCGCCCGCACGCGCTCCGGCGCGAGCGCCAGCATCGCGGCGGTCTCCATCTGGCCGGCATGGATGCCGAAGCGCCGCTCGTCCGCGGCGATCAGATCGCCGAGCGCGGTGATGCGGTCCCACATCGTGGTGGCGGCAAACATGCCGTGCGCGATGCGCAGCCGCCGGCAGACGATCTCGGCGGCCTGCGGCTGCCCGCCGTGGCTGTTCAGCAGCAGCAGCCGACGGATGCCGGCGCGCGCGATCGAGGCGCCGATCTCGGTCCAGGCCGCGATCGCCGTTTCGGGCGAGACCGTGAGGCTGCCGGGGAAGCCCCCGTGCTCCACCGAGACGCCGATCGCCTGGGTCGGCAGCACCAGCAGCGTCACGTCGTCCGGGATCAGCGCCATCGCGCGGCGCACCACGCCCTCGTTGATGGTGGTGTCCACCGAGACGGTCAGATGCGGGCCGTGCTGCTCGGTGGCGGCAATCGGCAGCAGCGCGACCGCGCGCGACGCATCGAGGGATGCAAACTCAGGCCAAGTCAGGTCATGCCAGAACCGCGCGGGCATTCACGCCTCCGCGCGCGCCGCGGCGATGCGGTCGCGCAGGCCGTGCACCAGATCGACGAAGTGCGGCTCGAAGCTGCCCTCGAGCGTGCGCGGGCGCGGCAGGTCGATCGCGCGCGTGGCGATGATCCGCCCCGGCCGCGCGCTCATCACATGCACCGTGTCGGCGAGATACACCGCCTCGCGCAGGTCATGCGTCACCAGCACGCAGGTGAAGCGCCGCGCCAGCCAGAGGTCCTGGAGCACGCCCCAGAGCTCCTCGCGCGTGAAGGCGTCGAGCGCGGCGAAGGGCTCGTCCAGCATCAGCAGCTCGGGCTCATGGATCAGCGCGCGGCAGAGGCTCGCGCGCTGCTGCATCCCGCCGGAGAGCTGCCAGGGATACCTCTCCTCGAACCCGGCGAGGCCCACGGTCGCCAGCAACGTGCGCGCCCGCTCGACATGGCGAGCGCGGTCGCGGCGGAAGGTCGCGCGATGCGGCTCGACGATCTCGAGCGGCAGCAGCACATTGTCGAGCGTGGTGCGCCAGGGCAGCAGGGTCGGGTTCTGGAACGCCATGCCGACGATCTTCAGCGGCCCCGCCACAAGATGCCCGCCAACCGACACGCTGCCCGCACTCGCCGGCACAAGTCCGGTCACCAGCTTCATCAGCGTGGATTTGCCGCAGCCCGAGGGCCCCACCACGGCGGCGAATTTCCCCCGCGTGATCGCCAGATCCAGCCCCGTGACCGCGAGCGTGCCCCCGCCCTCACCGCCATAGGTCAGGCTGACGCGATCCAGCGCAACGAACGGCGTCTCCACCCTCACCGCCCGTCCTCGCGTCCCATGCAGCCATCCATATGGCGCAGATGCCGGCGCCGGCCGGTTTGCGCAAGGGGCGGATCAGCGGCGGGCGCTGTCGTGCACGATCTGGCCGTCCACCAGCCGCACCTGACGTGGCGCCCGCGCCGCCTGCTCCTGGTCGTGCGTCACCACGATCACGCTGCGATGCTCCTCCGCCACCAGACGCTCGAAGATGTCGAACACGGTGCGCGCGTTGCGGGTGTCGAGATTGCCCGTCGGCTCGTCGGCCAGAAGCAGCGCGGGATCGTTGGCGAGCGCGCGCGCGATCGCCGCGCGCTGGCGCATCCCGCCCGAGAGCTGCTCGGGCAGCTTGCCGGCCGCCTCCTCCATCCCCAGCGCGGCAAGCAGGGCACGCGCGCGCTGCTCGCGCTCTGCCTCGCCCCAGCGGCCGAGCCGGCGCATCGGGATCAGCAGATTGTCGAGCGTGGTGAACTCGGGCAGCAGGAAGTGGAACTGGAACACGAAGCCGAGCCGCGCGAGCCGCGTGGCGGCAAGCTCGTTCTCGCTCATCGCCGCCGTATCCCGCCCCTCGATCGACACCCGCCCGACCGTCGGCCGGTCGAGCAGGCCGAGCAGGTAGAGCAGCGAGGATTTGCCGGAGCCGGAGGGGCCGGTGACGGCGACGAATTCGCCGGGCGCGAGGCTGAAGTCGATGTCGCGCACCAGCGTCACGGGCTGGGGGCCGGGCAGCACGCGCGTCACCCCCTCGGCGCGCAGCAGTGCAGTCACGCCGCCCCCCGGACGATCTCCACCGGGTTGAGCCGCGAGGCGCGGCGGGCGGGGATGAACGCGGCAACGGAGGCGGCGGCGAGCGCGAAGCCCCCGCCGGCGAGGTAGGGCCACCATTCCCGCGCCAGCAGGAAGCGGTCCCGCCCCTGGATCACCGGCCCCATCTGCTCGAACCGCACCTGCCCGAGCAGCTCGATCAGCCCGAGCCCGACCGCCCAGCCGGCAATGGCGCCGGCGACACCGACGATCGCGCCTTCCAGCAGGAAGATCCGCTCGATGTCGCCAGCGCGGAAGCCGAGCGATTTCAGGATCGCGATGTCGCGCGCCTTCTCGTGCACCACGGTCGAGATGATGTTGTAGATGCCGAAGGCGGCCACCAGCAGGATCGCGCCGACCACGCTGTACATGATGGCGTTCTGGATGACGAACAGGCCGAGGATGTTCTGGTTGCTCTCCTCCCAGGATTCGGTGCGATATCGGAACACCGTCTCGAGCCTGCGCGCGAGCGGCTCGGCCTGGCGCACGTCCTCGAGCCTGATCCGGATCGCGTTGACCACGTTCGGCCGGTCGAGCAGCACCTGTGCGAGGCGCAGCAGCACATAGGCCTCGCTCGCGTCGATCGCGGTGACACCGGTGGCGATGATGCCGACGATCCGGAAGGACTGGGTGATCCCCGCGGGCGAGACCGCCGTGACCGTGTCGCCGACCTTGGCGCCGAGGCGCTGGGCCACGCCGATGCCGACGATCACGCCGTTGGCGGTCGAGCGCAGATCCTCGAGCCGGCCCTTGGTCATGTCCTTCTCGATATTCGTCACCCGCCGCTCGCGCTCGGGGTCGATCCCGCCGACCGACACCGAGGTGTCGCGCGCGCCGTAGCGCAGCGGCGCCGGGCCACGCAGCATCGGCGCGACGGCGAGGCCCGGGATCGCCTCGATCGCGGCGAGCTTGGCGCCAGCCTCGCGGATGCCCCGCACGGTGTCGCGCGGCTTCACCCCGCGCACGCTGACCGCGCCATCGGCGAAGGCAAGCTCGACCGGCTGGCGATCGGGGCTGCGGAACTCGTCCTTCATCACCACGTGCGGCGCGACGTCGATCACCTGCTGCACGAAGTAGGTCTGGAAGCCGCGCATCAGCGAGGTGATGGCGATGAAGAATCCGACGCCGAGGGCGACGCCAAGCACCGACACCACCGTCTGGCGCTTGCGCCGCCTCAGGTGGCCGAGCGCGATGTGCAGCGCGAGCGCCATCTAGCGCGCCGCCGCGCCGGCGGGCAGACGCACCCGCGCCCCGTCGGCGAGCGAGGCGGGCGGATCGGTCACCACGCGCATGCCCGGATCGAGGCCGGTGCGCACCTCCACGCGCAGCGGCCCCTGCACGCCGAGTGCCACCGGCACGCGCCGCACCGTCGCGCCATCGAGCACGAACACCGAGCCGTCGCGGACGCTCGCCGCCGGCACCAGCACCGCGCGTGGCTCCTCGCGGATGACGATGTTCGCCTCCACGGTCATGCCGATCAGCAGCGGCGTGTCCTCGGGCAGGGCGATGCGCACGCGATACACCTTCAGGCGCGGATCGCCCTTGGGCGTGATCTCGGCCAGCCGGCCCTCGAGCGCGCGGCCGGGAAACGCATCCGCCTTCACCAGCGCGCGCTGGCCCGGCTCGATGCGCGTGATGTCCTCCTCATCCACCTCGGCGGTGATGCGCAGCGGGCGCGGCTCGCCGACCACAAAGATGGTGTTCATGGTGTCCACGACCTCGCCGATCTCGCCGTCGCGGCGCAGCACCACCCCGCCCGTCGGCGCGCGCAGCACGTAGTCGTCGAGCCGCCGCCGGGCCGCCTCGACGATCGCCTCGGCTGCGCGCGCCTCGCTCTCGGCGCGGTCGAGTGCCGCGCGGGCGACGATCTCGCGCGCGGCGAGCGCCCGCAGCCGGGCGGCGTCCTCGCGCAGGAAGGTGGCGCGCGCCTCGGCCTCCTGCACCTGGGCCTGGGCCACCGTGTCGTCGAGGCGGGCGAGCACGTCGCCGGGCCGCACGCGCTGGCCCTCCTCGGCGGCGAGCGTGATCAGCCGGCCCTTCACCACCGGGCCGATGCGCGCCCAGACCACTGGCTCGACGGTGCCGGTGGCATAGACCGCCTCGACGGCGGGGCCGGCAACGACCTCGGCCGTCTGCACGAGCGGCGGGCGCGCAACCCACCACCAAGCGGCCCCGCCCGCGGCGACGAGCAGCACCAGGACGAGGGTCAGTCGGAGCAGCACTCGCACCAGATCCGTCTAGCACGGGATCGCGCCGCGGCCTTGCGCTGGCTCAAGCGCGGGTGGCACGGTTGCGGTACGGCGGCGGGAGGCGCCGCGGATGGGATGTCGCTGCTGAGCCGGCTTGCCGTCGCGGCCGCGCAGGTGATGGCGCGGGGGACCGCGCCGCAGGACCCGCTTGCCGGATTGCTGGGACCGATGCTGCGCGGCGCACCGCTGATGCTGGCCCCGCCGCAGCTCCGGCTGCTGCTCGTGCTGCTCGCCGCGCCGGGCTGGGGCCGGAGCTCAGGAGCTGGCTCGGCCCGGGGCCGCGCATGCCGCTCCGGCCAGAGCGTCTGCGCCAAGCGCTGGGCGAGGCACGGGTGAACCAGTGGGCGCGCCAGATCGGGATGGACCCCACCGTGATGCTGGCCGAGCTCGCGCGGGTGCTACCGCAGACCGTAAGCCGGCTGGCATCGGGCTCGGAAAGGCTGCAGCGGATGCTCGCGGCGTTCCTGCGGGGCAGGAACACGCCCTGACGGTCAACCCGCCTGCCCGGCGAGCAGGGCGAGCAGCCCCGCCACTACGATCGCGCCCACGACCGCGAGCGCGATCTTGCCCACGCTCCACGGCCGCTCGCCATGCGCCTGCCCGGTCTGGCCGTTGACGACGAAGCGGAACGTCCTCCCGCGGTACCGATACGCGGCGACCCAGACCGGCAGCAGAACGTGCTTGAAGCTCGCCTCGCGCCAGGCGGTGCGCGAGGCGGTGATGCGCTGCGCGTCGCCGCCGATGTCGCGGCGGATGTCGGACTCGATCACGCCGCGCATGATCCCCTGCGCGGCCGCGAACCCGTCGGCGAGCGCCACGTCGTAGAGGGCCGAGCGGAACCCGGCGAGCCATGCGGGCGCATAGGGGCGCACGGATTGCGTGTTCCACGCCCCGGCGCGGCCGAGATCGTCGAGCGGCAGCGCGCGTGCCGCCGGTACCAGAACGTCATCGAAATGGCGCGCGACCCGCCCGGCGACAGGCGACCAGCGCAGCTCGGTCACCGGCTGCATCTGCGTGACCAGCTTGCCCTGCACCTGGCGCGTCACCGGCACGTGGCGCACCACGCGGATGCCGCGCGCACCCTGATACTCGGTGCTGGTGTCGCAGTCATAGGTCCAGAACGGCAGGTAGAGCCCCTCGATGCGCGCCTCGGCCTCGGCCTTGCGCGACAGGTCGGAGGGCGCGAACCAGAGCCCCGCCAGCCATTGCCGCAGCGCGTCCTGGGCCTTGTCGCGCGGGATCGCGAAGGGCACGACACCGTCGGGGCGGATGCGCCGCGTGCGCGTCGGATCGGCAACGATCGCGCTGCCGCAGAACGGGCAGTGTCCGGCCCCCTGCCCGTCCGACGCATCGAAGCTCGCCGCGCAGGTCTGGCACTTGAGGACACGCCGATCCTCGGTCAGGTGCTCGTCGGCGGCCTTCGCCAGCGCGGCGGCGAGGTCGCGCTCCACCACCACCTGCCAGGGCGAGCCGGTGATCTTCTGCTCGTGGCCGCAATAGGCGCAGCGCACCATGCGCGTGCCCGGCGCATAGGTGAGCTCCGCGCCGCATTGCGAGCACGGGATGCGATCGAGCCGCTCCTCCGCCGCGTCCGGCGCGGGGTCAGGCTCCGGGGAGCGGCGGCGGGACCGGGACCAGGGCGAAGGCAAGCTCGGGCACCTCGGAGGCAGGCTTCCACTCGGTCATGCCCTCGCGCCAGACGAGGGTGTCGCGCTTGAGGTGGCCGGCGCGCGCCTCGTCGGGCAGCGCGCTCTCGGCGAGCGGGCCGTGCGCGGTGCCGCCGAACGCCAGGAACCACTGCCGCTGCGGCACGGGCGGCGGCGCGGCGGCCGGCGGTGGCGGCGGTGCAGGCTGCGCGGCCGGAGCAGCCCACGGGTTCTGCGCGAGCGCCGCACCAGCCTGCTGGCCAAGTGCGAGGCCGAGCCCGGCCGAGATCGCCGCCGCGCCGGCGCCCGAGGGGTTGGCAGCCGCCTTCGCCATCGCCTCGGCCGCCTGGAACTGGGTGTAGGCGCGCAGATCCCCGATCACGCCCATCTTGGTGCGCTGATCGAGCGCCTGCTCGACCTCCGGCGGCAGCGAGATGTTCTCGACCAGCATCCTGGTCAGATCGAGCCCGTACTGCGCGAAATCAGGCTTCAGCGCATTGGTCAGATACTCCGACAGCGCCTGCTGGTTGGCGGCGAGATCGAGCACCGGGATCGCGCCGGTGCCGAGCGCGGTCGCGATCCGCGTCAGGATCATGTTGCGCAGCGCCTCGGAGATCTCGTCGGTCGTGAAGCGTCCGTCCGTGCCGACGATCTCGCGCAGGAAGGTGGGCGCATCGGTCACGCGCACCTCATAGGTGCCGAAGGCACGCAGCCTCAGGGGACCGAACTCGCGGTCGCGCAGCATGATCGGGTTGCGCGTGCCCCATTTCAGGTTGGGGAAACGCCGCGTGGCGACGAAATAGACCTCGGCCTTGAACGGGCTCTCGAAACCGTGCGGCCAGGCCTGGAGCGTCGAGAGCACCGGAAGGTTGCGCGTCTCGAGCGTGTACATGCCGGGCGGGAACACATCGGCGATCCGTCCCTCGTTGACGAACACCGCCGCCTGGCCCTCGCGCACCGTCAGCTGGGCGCCGTACTTGATCTCGTTGCCGTGGCGTTCGAAGCGCCAGCACATCGTGTCGCCGGTGTCGTCGGTCCAGCCGATGACGTCGACGAACTGGCCGCGGATCAGGTTCCAGACCATTGTCTCAGACCTGCGGCTCTGCGCCGGTCGCGCGCGCCCTCGCCGCCGACAGCACCTGCTTCAGTTCGGTCTCGGCCTGGATCAGCACCTTCTCGGCCTCGGCGCGCTTCTTCTTGCCCTCGTCGGCAATCTGGAGGCTCTCATTGATGGTGGCGATCAGGTCGTCGTTCGCCTTCTTGACGATCGTGATGTCGAACACGCCGCGCTCGATCTGCTCGCGGATCTCCTTGTTCGCCATGCGCAGGTTCTCGGCATTCGCGGCGAGCAGCTCGTTGGTGAGGTCGGTCGCCTCCTTCAGCGTCTTGCCCGCCTCCTGGCTGCGCGCGATCGTCACCGCCTGGGCGAGCTGCTGGCGCCAGAGCGGCACGGTGTTCGCGACCGTCGAGGTGATGCGGCCGACCAGCGCCTTGTCGTTCTCCTGCACGAGGCGGATCGAGGGCAGCGCCTGCATCGTCACCTGGCGCGTGAGCTTGAGGTCATACACACGGCGCTCAAGCTCGTCGCGGCGCGCGCGCAGGTCGCGCAGCGCCTGGGCGGCGAGCATGTCGCCGGAGGACTCGGCCGCCGCCTGGAGCTTCGGGATGTCGTCGGCGTCGAGCCGGCGCAGCGCCTCCTCGCCGGCGGCGATGTAGTCGGCGAGGGAGTGGAAATACTCGAGCGTCGCGCCGTAGAGGCGATCGAGCTGCGCCACGTCGGTCATCAGCCGGGTCTTGTGGTCCTCCAGCCGGTCGGTGATGCCGTCGATCTGGCCGCGCACCTGCTCGTAGCGTTGCAGCACCTTCACGATCGGGCGGGCGCGGCCGAGCAGACGCGCGAAGAACCCGCCCCCCTTCTTCAGCTCCTCGACATCGAAGCCGCGCAGCGTGGCCACCATGTCGGACAGCACGGCGCCCGCGGCGCCGGTGTCCTTGTTGCGCACGCCCTCCAGCATCGAGTCCGAGATCAGCGTGACCTGCTCCTGCGCCTTCGCGCCGAAGGTGAGTACGGAGTTCGAATCCGTGACGTTGAGCTCGGCGAGCGCGGACTCGATGCGCGCGCGCCGGTCGGGCGGCGCCTCGGCGTAGCTCACCAGCGCGTCGGCGATGGGCGGGGTCGGGGCGAGCGCGGGCTGCTCGGTCTCGGTGCGGGGCTCGGTCATGCTCGTCTCCTGCTACATCACGCCTTCGCGCTTCAATCGCGTGGTCAGCACCTCGATCTGCACGTCGAGGTCCATCGTGTCGTTCTGGAGCAGCTTGCCGTGCTGCTCGGCGAAGGCCCGCTCCAGCTCCTCGAGCAGGGTGCGGAAGTTCTGCTCCAGCGCCCCCTGCTGGTCGCCGGCGCGCGGGTGGGTCGCCAGATACTTCGCCGTCACCTTCTCGGCCCCGTCGAGATAGACGGTGAGCGACTTGCGCGCGCGGCGGAGGTCGCGCGGGTCGCGCTCGATCTCCGCCACCACCGCCCCGGCCCAGCCGGCGACCTTCGCCAGCCGGTCGCGGAACTCGGCCGAGGCAATCGTGCGCGCCGCCTGTTCGAGTGCTGCGACCCGGCCCTTCGCCTCGGCGAGGACGCGCCGTTCATCGGCCGTGAGGGGGCTCGCGCCCTCGGGCAGCGCGGGACGCGGCGGTGCCTCGTCAAGGCCGAACAGCAGCGCGGTGCCGGCGCCGGAGCAGGCGGCAAACACGAGACTCATCGCCACCCCGTAGCCGGCGCCGAGCCAGGCGGCCAGGAACCCGGCAAGCCCGACCAGCAGCGCGCCAAGAGCGAGCGGCCTGGGAACACCGCCCGAGGGGCGCCGCTCGCGCCGCGCGGCGAGCCCGCGCGCGATCAGCGAGGAAGCGAGGATCACGAGCGCGAACGCCCCCGCGGTGCCGGCCACCATGTCCAGCCGGCCGAGGAACAGCGACACCAGCGCCGAGAGCGGCAGCGGCCAGGCGAACAGGTAGAGCAGCGCGGCGCGCAGGCCCTCGGTCGCGAGCGCGCGCGGCGGACCCGGCGCGCGGGGCGGCGGCGGAAGGCTCATCGCCACCCGAACGCGGTCAGCACCACGGCGCCGACCGTCGCCAAGGCCGGCACCCCCAGTCCCGCGGCCACCAACAGGAATCCCGCAACCATGCGCACGCTTGTCATCCCCCTGTCCGGACGGGGCGCACTATCCTCCGGCGGCGATACCCGGCGCAACTCGCAGGCCCTCGTTCGCGCCCGAGCCTTGCGGAATGCCCCGCACGGGCAGCGATGGCGCCCCGCCCGCCTCGCCGGCGCGCTCCGCCCGTCAGACCGGCGCCACAGGGATCGCCGTCGCGGTCAACACCGCCCGTGCACACACGCCGGAATCCACCGCCGGCGCTGGTCGGCGGCGTCGCAACCGGTCGGGCCGAGCGGCGACAGGCGGACCCGCGGCAGCCTCAGCCGCGCCGGTCGAGGCGGGTCATCACCACGTCGCGATAGGGCAGGCGCATGCCGTCGATGTGCCGGTGCTGTGCCTTCAGCACCACGCCGGTCTCGGCGTCCATCCAGTAGCTGACATGCGCGGTGAACCCGGTGGGGCCGTGCAGGCGCATCCGCCGCTCCAGCCGCACCGCGCGGCGCGCGCCGGACGCGAGCGGGACCATCTCGTCCCCGCCACGCTCCCACACCTCCTGCCAGGAATCGGTCATCACGTGCTCGCGGATGGTCACGGTGGTGCCGGGGCCGCCGGCGAACAGGCGGGCCAGCGCCGTACGGGCCTCGTCCATGTCGGGCCCGATCGGGGTCCAGATCCCGAACAGCAGCCGCCGGGTCTGCTCGCCCACACGGACCAGGCAGATGCCTGCGTCAACGTCATCCTGCCCAAGAAACACCCAGCGCGAGCCGTCGTCGCGCACCGCCACCGTGCCCGCCGGCGGGCAGGGATCGCGATCGGCATGCGCAGGCCCGGAGGACAGCGCCAGAGCGACCAGGGGAAGGACACAGGCGAACCGGACCATGATGGGCATCTCCTTCGACACCGACGTCCCTTCCCCACCTTCGGCCGATTCTGACCGTCCGTGACGTCAGTGTTGCAGGATTGATGCCATCGCGTGA
Source organism: Elioraea sp. (assembly GCF_051860475.1). Taxonomy (NCBI): domain Bacteria; kingdom Pseudomonadati; phylum Pseudomonadota; class Alphaproteobacteria; order Acetobacterales; family Elioraeaceae; genus Elioraea; species Elioraea sp. Next base: position 13,819 of record NZ_JBHYDW010000027.1, read on the forward strand.
ACAAAGAATGAACGCGTTCGTGTTCACCTGCGTCAGCGACTGACGCGTGCGACCGGGAACCCGCGCAGATCGCGCCGTGCGGTGCGGAACACCGCGTCCTGGGCATGACCCTTCTCGCGCGCCAACTCGCCAACCCGGGCGGCGACGTACTCGCCGAGCGCCAGCGCGGTGATCACGCCGCGGTCGTCGCGCGCCGCCCGGCCCGACAGCGCCTCGGCCACCGCGTAGGCGAACACGCCGTTGCGGTCGTCGTAGCTGTCCAGCGCCTCCTGCACCGAGGAGGAGGCGGCGAGCATGAAGCGCCCCGTCTCATGGCCGATATTGGCGAGCTGATCGAGCGTGACCTTGCCGGCGTGGCAGGTGTCGACGAACAGGAAGCCGTTGCGCGCGCGAATGCGCGCGAGCAGCCCGACCAGCGTGTCCTCGGTGACCGCGGCCGGGCGGAGCGCGTCCCAGGACGAGGCGTCGGCGACGTCGTGGGTCAGGAACAGGAACCGGTCGTCGGGCTCGGTGCGCACGCCGTGGCCGGCGAGGTACATCAGGAAGGTGTCGTTCGGCCCGACCTCGCGGCCAAGCCGCTCCAGCGCCTCGACGATCGACGCCCGGCCGGCCTCCTCGTTCAGCAGCACGGTGGCGCGCACGTCCTGGTAGAGCCCGGCGGCGCCGGCACCGATCCCCTCGGCGAAGCTCCGCGCGTCGGCGGCCGCGAATTTGAGGTCGAGCGCGCCGAGCCGGTGCCGGTCGATGCCGATCGCCAGCACGAACAGACGGCCAGCGCCCGCCGGTTCGCCCGGCGCCTCCATCACCAGCGGCGCGCTGGTGCCGTAGAGCCGGCCGGCGCGGTCCCAGGCGCGCGCCTCGATCGTGTTGCGCCCGGGGTCGAGCGCGATGTCGAGGCCGAACCGGGTCTCGCCGCGCGGATCGGCCCGGCCGAGGTTGCGGCCGTTGACGAACAGGTCCACCGGGCCGAGGCCGAGGCCCCGGTCCTCGAGCGCGAGACCGATGCGCACACTCGCCGCACTTGCCGGCACCGTCGCCCCGGGCGACAGGGGCGCGCAGGCATCGCCCGGCCCGGGGACGCAGGCGCCGGTCAGGCTCACCCGCGGCTGGCGCGCGATCGCGGCGCGCACGTCGCCCAACGCGGCGAGCCGGTCGGTGGCCGGGCCGGCATCGCCGGCGATCCGGGACCGCACGACGCCGGGGGCGTAGAGCGCGCGATAGGCCTGCGCAAAGGTCGCCCATTCCGGCGCCTCGGCGCGGCCGCGGTTGAGATGCACGCCGACCAGATCCTGCCCGCCCGTGCCGGCGTGATCGAAGAAACCCTCGGGTGTCCAGAGCACCCAGCGTGTGCCGTCGGCGTGCACGAACAGCGCAGCCCGCTCGGCCAGCAGGGCGTCGTCCTCGAGCCCGTACCAGCGCAGCGTGCCATCGCCGAGGGCGGCGACCGCGACGCGCGCCTCGGGCGCGACCGCCAGGGCCCAGACGGTCCCCGGCGTGGCAATCGCGGCGACCTCCTGCCGGTTACGGTCGAACAGCCGGAGATGCGTATCGGTGCCGATGAGCGCCCGGTTGCCCGCCACGGCGGCACTGCGGGCGATCTCCCCGCGCCCGAGCGTCAAGGGCTGACCGTTGAGCCGCGGCGGGGCGGCATCGCGCCAGTTGGCAAGTGCGAGGCCCGTGGCCTCGGTCCGCGCGGGCGCGACCCCGCGGCCGGATGCCGACGAAAGCCGGGCAACGGCGGCCTCAAAGCGCAGCGGCCCGGTCGCGCCCGGCCACTCCACGGTCTGCCCGTCGGGCGAGACCGCGAGCGCCGCGCGCGCGGCGCGCGGGTCGGCGGCCGCCGGCGTCGGCCGGCGCGCGATCTGGCCGTCCGGGGCAAGGAGCCCCCAGCCGGGATCGGCGACCGCGTAGGCGAGCCCGCCGCCGGGCAGCGGCAGCAGGTGGGAAATCGAGTCGCGCGCCGCCGCCTGGTCGCGCGCGGGTCCGAGGCCAAAATCCGCCCAGCGCCGGATCACCCCGCCCCGCGCGCCTGCGCCCGCGGCATGAAGCTGCACGCCCCCCTTGCCGTCGGATGCCCAGGCCACCGCGGGAAGCGCCGCCGCGTCAACTCCGGTAACGTCAGGCACGAAAGCGGATGCAAGTCCTTGGATATGCAACACATCGACCGCTGCATGGGTCTCGTAGCCGATCGCCACCAGCGTCCCGTCCGGCGACACCGCGACGCCGTAGGGACGAGCCCCACGACGCGGCATCGCCTCGGCCCGCTTCGCGCCTGAGGCGTCGTACAGGCGCACCAGCCCGTCCGCTGCGGTCGACACGAGCCGCCCGTCGCGGGTGAAGGCCACCATGCGCGCTGGCCCGCGATAGGCCGGGTCCTCGGCCACCAGCCGACCGGTCGCCGCATCCCAGATGCGGATGCCGGCGGTGGCCCCGAGCGCGGCCGCGAGCCGAGACCCGTCCGGGGAGACCGCGAGATGCACCACAGGTGCCGGCAGCGGCGCAAGCCTGCCGATCATCCGCCTTCCAGCAACATCAAAGACATAAAGAGCGAAGGCGCGATCCCACGCGAAGGCGGTGAACCCTGCCGCGAACAGCCGCCTTCCATCCGGGGTCAGCGCCACCGCATAGAGTTCACCCTCGGCCTCGTCGCCGATCGGCACGCGGAGCACGCCCTCGGGCGCGCCATCGGGCAACGACCAGAGCCGCACGGTGCGGTCGTCCGACGCGGTGGCGAGCAGGGTGCCGGCGGCATCGACCGCCAGCCGGTTGACCGGCGCGGTATGCCCGCCCGCCTCGACCCTGAGATAGGGTATGGACGGCGGGGCCGGCGCCTGGGCCTCGGCCTGGGCCTGGGCCGGCCCTGCACCGGCCAGCGCAAGAAGGACGAGTGCGGCGCGCGCCGCCTGCCGCATCAGCTCGTCAGCTCGAAGCCCGAGCCGGTGGCAGCTTCGGCGACCTGGACCGAGGTCGCGAAGTTGTCGCGCTTCGCGACGTTCGTGGCCGCAAGGCCGCGCACGTCGCTACCGGCCGGCTGTGCCGCACGGGTCGGCGCCCGGCCCTCGACCTGCAGGGTGCCGGCCGGGGCATAGCCGCGTGCCCCGGCGCTGGTCTCGACCAGGGCGTAGCTGCCCTGCGACCGCGCCACCGTGACCTGCTCGCGGGCACCGAGCGCGGCGACCTGGGGGGCGGCCGGATCGGGCCGCAGCAGCACCGGCGTCGCACGCCTGACGACCGCGCGCCGCGGCGGAGGTGCCGCCTTCTGCTGCGCGATCACGTCCTTCGTGCCCGGGCTCAGCGTCTCGGCCGCAGTCTCGTACTCCGCGCCCCGGGTCGCCATCTTCTCGTTGATCTGGCGCGCGAGCGCGATGTCTCGGTTCCACCAGCCGCGGAGCTGGGCCAGCCGTGCTTGACCCTGATCGCGCGTGAGTCGCCCGGCGGCGACGTCCGCGCGCACCGCCTGGGCCTGGCGGAACCGGCAGTCCGACAGCTGGTCGAAGGCGAGCTGGGTGCGGTCGATCTCGGCGTTCTCCTTCGAAAGGTCGGTCGAGACCCGCCCGGCGAGCACCGCCTGGTCGCGTGACTGCTGCTGGAGCGCGTAGATGTAGCCGGTGGCCGCGCCGGCGGCAGCGCCGGTCGCCGCGCCGATCGCGATCGCCGAGCCGCGCCCGCCGCCGAACAGCCCGCCCAGCACAGCACCGCCGACGGCGCCGATCAGGGCACCCTTGATCATGTCCTCGGCGAAGAAGTTGCCGGTGCTGTCGAGGGCGACGACGTACTGTCGGCAGGTGTCGGCCGGATCGTCCGGGCCGATCCGCTGCGCCTGGGTGGTCACACACCCGCCGAGCATGGCCACCACCACCAGCGCAGAGACGCCCTGGCGAAGTCGGAGACGAAGGGAAGTGGCGCGCATGATCCGGCCCACGCTCGTTGGTTCTTGGTGAGCAATATTACAACAACCCGGCCGGGCTGGCGATACCGCGTCGCGTGCGCCCGATCACACCCCGGCGGACCGCGCCGCGTCAGCTCAGGCCGAACATCTCGCGCGTCAGGCTGGCGTACCAGCCGTCCGCATACAGCGCCTCGAGCCGACGGTGCTCGGCGCGCCGCTCGGGGGTCATGGTCTCGCTGCGCGGGCTGACCCCGCCGGAGTTCGGCACCTCGACGAAGCGGTCGCCTTCGGCGCGGTAGATGCCGGCGACCGAGATCCCGTAATCCTCGCCGACATGGCTGTAGCACGTGTTGAAGAACACCGGCGGCGGCGGGGTCTGTCCGCGCAGCAGCAGCACCGCGCTCACGACCGCATGCTTGGCGTGGCTCGAGGCAATGAAGCCGGATTTCGGCATCGGCGCGGCGATTGTGGCGTCGCCGATCACGTGGATGTTCGGCACCAGCGTGCTCTCCAGCGTGGCGGGGCGGATCGGGCACCAGCCGGCGGGGCCGGCGAGCCCCGCGTCGAGCGCAATCTTCGCGGCACTCTGCGGCGGGATAACGTTGACGACCGCGCCCCTGTGGCGCGTCCCGAACTCCGTGATCACCTCCATCGCGGCCGGATCGACCTTGGTCACCTTGCCGTCGTTCGAGACCGGCACCCACTCGATCATGCCGGCATAGAGCTCGCGCCAGCCGTCCATGAACAGCGGCTGCTTCGAGAACCCGCCCTTGGCGTCGAGGGCGAGGATCTTCGCGCGCGGCTTCGCCTGCTTGAAGTAGTGCGCGACCATGCTGATCCGCTCATAGGGGCCCGGCGGGCAGCGGAACGGGTTGTCCGGGATCGCCATGATGAAGGTGCCGCCGTCGGGCATGTCGCGGAGCTGGCGCTCGAGCACGCTCACCGGCTGGAGCCCCGGGAGCCACGCGTGCGGCATGCGCGCCGAGGCCGCCTCGTCGTAGCCCTCGATCGCGCCCCAGCGGAGCTCGATCCCAGGGCTCACGATCAGCCGGTCGTAGGGCACGGCGGTGCCGCCCGCGAGCCGCACCGTCCTGCCCTGCGCGTCGATCGCGCTGGCGCTGTCGTGCACCACGCGCACGCCGCGGCGCGCGAGCGCGTCGTAGGTGAAGCTGATGTCCTCGGTCCGCCGCTTCCCGCCCAGCACCAGGTTGCCGTAGGGCGAGGTGAGGAAGGTCCGCGACCGCTCGATCAGCGTGACCTCGACCTCGGGGAACCGATCGCGCGCGAACCGCGCCGCGGAGGCGCCGCCAAAGCCACCGCCGAGGATGACGAGGCGGATCGGCGCCTGGGCGCGCACGCGCGGTGCCGCAAGGAGGGTGGCGGCGCCGAGCAGGGTGGCGCGGCGGGTCAACCGGATGCATGCCATGGTCGGTCCCTCCTCAGTTCGCGCGGGCGAAGTGCTGCGCCATCTGCGCGATCTCGGCATCGGTGTAGCCGCGCGCGATCCGGTTCATGATCGTCGGGTTGCCCTGGTTCTCGCGGAACGCGTTCATCGCGGCGGCGAACTCGTCGCGGGACTTCGTCCCCGCGATCGCCGGGACGCCGCCGCTGCCCTCTCCGGCCGAGCCGTGACAGCCGGAGCAGCTGCCGATCAGCAGCGCGAGAGCGATCGTATCGGGCTGCTGGGCGCCGACGGGCGCGCTGTGGATGAGTGCCAGCGCAAGTGTGAACGGCGCGAACAGCCGCGTGAGCCTGATCATGGCTGGTTCCCCTCTCGCAAACAGGACCGCCCCGGTCCTCGTTTTCCGATTTGAACCAGCGGACCGTCCCTGATGCAAGCCCTCGCGGTGTGGCGGGTTGCGATCCCACGGGCCGCCGCTATATCGCCGTGATGCTGCCGGTTTGCCGCGCTGCACTCAGGGGTTCAACCAAGGGAGACGTCATGCATCGGCTCATGCTTGCGAGTTTCGGCACCGCGCTGCTCTGGTTCGCCACGCCTGCCTCGGCCCAGGACGCGGCCGCCGGCCAGCGCGTGTTCAACCAGTGCCGCGCCTGCCATACGATCGATGAAGGGGGGCGCAACGGCGTCGGGCCGAACCTGCACGGGATCGTCGGCAAGCAGGCCGCGCAGCGCGAGGGGTTCCGCTATTCGCCGAACATGCGCGAACTGGCCGAGGGTGGGCTCAGCTGGACCGAGGAGAATCTCCGCAAGTACCTCGCCAATCCGAGGGATCTCGTGCCGCGCGGGACCATGGCGTTTGCGGGCGTGCGCAATCCGCAGCAGTTGAACGATCTGCTCGCGTATCTGAAGCAGAACAGCCCCGGCAGCTGAGCCGGGCGGCGGCGGCGGCTCCGGGTCAGCCGACTCGAAGCTGAGCCGCCGCCGTGACCATCCTGCCGGCGTCGTTGGTCCAGGCGAAGGTGAAGGTGCCCGAGCGTTCGGCGCGGAAGGGGAACGCGAAATAGGGGTTGGCCGAGATCGCGGTGTGCGGCTCGACGCGGAACACCTCCTCGCCCTCGAAGCTCGCGGTGAACAGCCGGATGATGTCGCGCGGCACCAAGGCGCCCGAGGCATCGCGGCGGTGTCCGTTCTCCATCGGATGCGCGATGAGGGTGCGGATCATCACCACCTCGCCGGCCAGGGCCGAGGACGGGATGGAGATGCGGGGCCGTCCGATCGGAGCCGCCATCTGACCCTCCTTCAGCCGCCGCAGCCGCCGACGGTCACGGTGACCTCGCGGCGCGCGAGATAGACCGCACCGGAGCTGGTCTCGGCCACGGCGATCACCGCCTGGCCCTCGCTCAGCCGGATGCGCGTGGTCACCTCGGCGCGGCCGAGTGCGGGGGTGAAGCGGAACACGGCCACCTGCGCGTCCGGATTGCGGTCAGCGAACACGTGCACCGCGGTGACGTGATCCTCGCGCGTCATGGGGCTCTCGACCGCGATGGTCATCGGCACGATCGCCCCGTTCTCGGCCACGGTCGGCAGGCCGAGCGCGATCCGCCCGTCCTGAGGCGTGCGGCCGGCGAGCACTCCGGCGATTGCCGCCTCCGTCCGCGGCGCCAGCGCGGCCGAGGCCGGCCGCGGAGCGAGCGCGAGCACTGCCACGCCTGCGGCCGCGGCAAGGACGTCACGTCGAACCGGGCGCTCCGTGCCCCGCATCCTGTCCCCTGGCATGTCTTCGCTGCTTCGGAGGTAGCGTCGGCAACGCCTGATCGCAACCCCGTTCGCGCTATCGCGAGCGCGGGTCGAAGGCATCGCGCAGCCCGTCGCCGAGCAGGTTGAACCCGAGCACCACCAGTACGATCGAAAGCCCCGGGAAGATCGCCATCCAGGGCGCCTGCTCCATGAAGCGCTGGGCCGTGTTCAGCATCGAGCCCCAGGAGGGCGCGGGTGGCTGCTGGCCGAGGCCGAGGAACGACAGCGACGCCTCGGCGATGATCGCGGTGGCGATGGTCAGCGTCGCCTGCACGAGCAGCGGCGGCACGATGTTCGGCAGGATATGACGCACGGCGACGCGCCAGCGCGGGTTGCCGATCGAGCGCGCGGCCTCGACATAGTCCTCGACCTTGGCCGCCATGGTCGCGCCGCGCGCGAGGCGGATGAAGATCGGGGTCGCGCTGATGCCGATCGCGATCATCGCGTTCTCGAGCGCGGGGCCGAGGAAGGCCGCGAGCGCGATCGCCAGGATCAGGAACGGGCAGGCCAGCATCGCGTCGGTGAAGCGGCTGATCAGCGCGTCGATCCAGCCGCCGCGGAAGCCGGCGAGCATCCCGATCGGCACGCCGGCGGCCATGGCGATGGCGACCGAGACGACGCCCGCGAGCAGGCTCGCGCGCGCGCCCCAGATCACGCGAGAGAGCACATCGCGGCCGTTCTCGTCGGTGCCGAACCAGTGCAGCACCGACGGCGCACGGCGGATCGCCGTCCAGGAGGTGCGGGTCGGGTCGTAGGGGGCGACCAGCGGGGCGAAGACGGCGATGGCGACGAACAGCACCACGATCGCGAGCCCGACCATCGCCGTGCGATGGCGCAGAAGGCGGCGCAGCGCCCGCCGTGTCGGGCTGTCGATGTGCTCGGATGCGGCGACGGCGATCGCGGTCATGCGTGCCGCAGCCTCGGATTGATCAGGACGTACAGCACGTCAGCGGCGAGGTTGAGCCCGACATAGATCACCGCCACCACCAGCACGACGCCCTGCACCACCGGGTAGTCGCGGTTGAACACCGCATCGACCACGAGCTTGCCGAAACCAGGGATGGTGAAGACCTGCTCGGTCAGCACCGCGCCCGAGAGCAGCGTGCCGAGTTCGAGCGCGCCGAGCGTGATCACCGGCACGAGCGCATTCCGAAGCGCATGCTTGGCGACCACGATCCGCTCGGCCAGTCCCTTGGCGCGCGCGGTGCGCACATAGTCCTGGCTCATCGCCTGAACCATCGCGCTGCGGGTGTGGCGCATCAGCACCGCCGCGATGCCGGTGCCGAGAACGAAGGCCGGCATGATCGTGGTGGCGAGGGACTGGCGCCAATCGACCGTCAGCGCCACGTAGCCCGAGGGCGGCAGCCAGCCCAGGTTCACGCTGAACAGCAGGATCATCATGATCCCGAGCCAGAAATTCGGCGTCGAGATGCCGGCGAGCGCGAAGCCGTTCGCGGCCCAGTCCCACGGCGTGTCCTTGCGCACGGCCGAGACGATGCCGGCGGGGATGCCGATCAGGCAGGCGATCGCGAAGGCCATCAGCCCGAGCTGGACCGTCACCGGCAGCTTCTCGAGGATCACCTTCGCGACCGGCTCGCGGATGCGCCACGAGAAGCCGAGATCGCCCTGGAGCACATTGAACAGCCAGAGCACGTACTGCTCGTGCAGCGGCCGGTCGAGGTTGAGCTCGGCGCGGATCTGCGCGAGCACGAGCGGGTCGCCGCGCTCCTCGCCGGCGAGGATGAGCGCCGGATCGCCGGGCATGAGCTGCTGCAGCCCGAAGATCAGCAGCGAGACAAACAGCAGGGTGGGGATGATCTGCCCCACCCTGCGGAGGAGAAAGCCGCCCATGCGCGGGCCGTCAGACGCTCGACCGTGGCGCGGTCGCGGCCCTCACCCTGGCCCTCTCCCACGAGCGTGGGAGAGGGAACCCGGTGGCGACGCTGGGTCCCCTCTCCCGCGTGCGGGAGAGGGTCAGGGTGAGGGAAACCGCGCCGCCGTCCACTGGCATCAGTTCGCCGCGAGCCGCACGCCCTTCACGCGGATCAACCCGTCCGGCACCGCGACGAAGCCGCTCACCCGCGCCGAATAGGCGTGGATGTTCTTGCGGTGCCAGAGATAGAGCCGGCCGCGGTCCTCGGTAATGTAGTGCCGGTACATCTGCTCGAAGATCGCCACGCGCTTCTCCTGGTCGCTCTCGGCGCGCGAGGCATCGAGCAGCCGGTCGACCTCGGCGCTGGCGTACTTGCCGTCGTTCTGGGCGCCGCGGCTGTGCACGAAGTTCCAGAGATTGCCGTCCGGATCGGTACGCCCGGACCAGCCGACCAGATACGCCTCGAAGTCGCCGCGCTGCGCGGCCTGGAGCGAGCTTGCGAACTCCATCGCGCGCACCGTCACCTGGAACCCGGCCTCGCCCGCCATGGCCTGGATCACCTCGCCGACCTGGCGCATGTCCGGGTTGTTCGGCACGGTGAGCTCGACCCGCACCGGAGTGGCCACGCCGGCCTCGCGCAGCAGGGCCTGCGCGCGCGCCACATCGCGCGTCGGCGGATTGAGCGAGCGCACGTAGTAGGGCGAGGACGGCGGCACGGCCTGCGCCGTCGGCGTGAAGTGGCCGTCATAGACCACCTGGATGATCGTTGCGCGATCGATCGCATAGTCGAAGGCCTGGCGCACCTTGGCGTGCTGGCCGATCGGCGAGCGCGCGCGGTCGCCGTTGGCGATGTTGAAGGTGATGCCCTGGTAGCCGAGCTCGTCGCCCATCGCCACGCGGAGCCGCTGGTTGCGCTGCACGGCCGGAATGTCGGTCGCCGCGATCGTTTCGGTCAATTCGATCGCGCCGGATTGCAGGTTCGCAAGCCGCACCGTGCTGTCCGGGATCGGCAGATAGACGATCCGGTCGAGATGCACGTTCTCCTTGTCCCAGTAGTCCGGGAATCGCTCGACCACGATGCGGTCCTGCGCCACGCGCTCGACGAAGCGGAACGGCCCGGCGCAGACCGGACGCAACCCGAAGTCGCGCCCCGCCGCCTCGGCCGCCTTGGGCGAGACCACCATACCCGCGCGGTCAGTCAGTTGCGCGAGGAACGGCGCGAACGCCACCTTGAGGTGGATGCGGATCGTTTTCGCATCGACCGCCTCGACGCGGTCCATCGCATTGATCTCGCCGCGGCGGAAGCTGCCCTGCATGTTCAGGTGTCGGTTCAGGCTGTAGACGACCGCGTTCGCGTCCATCGTTTCGCCGTCATGAAACGTCACGCCCTCGCGGAGCGTGATCTTCAGCGTCTTCGCATCGTCCCAGGTGAAGCCCGTGGCGAGCTGCGGGACAATGTTCAGGTCCTTGTCGATATCGAACAGCTTGTCGCAGATCGAGGCGAACACGATCCGCCCGACATAGGTGCGCGCGAGCGTCGGGTCCATGATGTCCGGATCCTCGCGGAGCGCGATGCGCATGGTCTGCGCCTCGACGGGCTTCACCGGCATCGCGACGGCCACAACCGAGGCGGCGACGGCAGCGAGTAGCAGTCTCTTCATGACGAGGCTCCCGTTCTTGTCGTTCAGGGGGGCAGGGTCGCGCCGGACGCGCGGTTCGGCAAGTCCGGCCTGAAGTGACGGGCGAGCGCGTGCAACCGGGCGCGGGCGGCCGGGTCGGTCCCTGCCTCCGGGCCCAGCCACGGCGGCAGCGCCCGCCAGTGATGGCAGGCGACCGCGTGCCCGTCGCCCGGATCGTCGAGCGCGGGGTCGTCGCTGCGGCAGCGCGCGTCGGCGAACGGGCAGCGGGTGTGGAAGCGGCAGCCCGGAGGCGGGTTCATCGGCGAGGGGACGTCGCCCTCGATGGTCGCGCGCGGCGCGGCCGCGGACGGCTCGGGGCGCGGGATCGCCGCGAGCAGCGCGCGGGTATAGGGATGGCGCGGTGCCGCGAACACGTCCCGCGTGGGCCCCTGCTCGACGATCCGCCCGAGATACATCACGGCCACGCGATCGGCGATGTGGCGCACCACGGCGAGATCGTGCGCGATCAGCAGGAAGGCGAGGCCGAGCCGGTCGAGCAGATCGTCGAGCAGGTTGATCACCTGCGCCTGGATCGAGACGTCGAGCGCGCTCACCGGCTCGTCGCCGACCAGCAGCTTCGGCTCGCAGGCGAGTGCCCGGGCGATGCCGATGCGCTGGCGCTGGCCGCCGGAGAACTCGTGCGGGTAGCGCGTTGCCTGCTCGGGGCGCAGCCCCACCAGCGTCAGCAGCTCGGCCACGCGATCGTCGACCGCGCGCCCCTGGCGCAACCGGTGCAACCGGATCGGCTCGGCCAGGATCTGCCCGACCGTCATGCGCGGGTTGAGGCTGGCGAAGGGGTCCTGGAAGATGAGCTGCATGTGCCGGCGCGCTGCGCGCAGCCGCGCCTCGTCCATCGCGGTGAGGTCCTGGCCGTCGAACAGGATCGTTCCCGCATCGGGCTCGATCAGCCGCAGGCAGAGCCGCGCGGCGGTGGACTTGCCGCAGCCGGACTCGCCCACCAGCGCGAGCGTCTCGCCCAGCATCACGGCGATGTCGATCCCGTCCACCGCGCGCACGAACCCGATCGGGCGGCCGAGCAGTCCGCCGCGCACCGGGAAGTGCCTGGTCAGCCCGCGCGCGTCGAGCAGCGTGGTCATGCGGCGGCAGCGAAGCGGTCGAGCGGCGCCTGGACGCACGCGGCGACGTGCTGCGGCGCGACCTCGCTGAGCGGCGGCACCTCGGTGCGGCAGCGCTCGATCGCGAACGGGCAGCGCGGCGCGAAGCGGCAGCCCGGCGGCCAGGCGCGGGGAGATGGCACCGTGCCCTCGATGGTGGCGAGCCGCGCGACCTGCTCGTCGAGCCGCGGCACCGCGCCCATCAGCCCGACGGTGTAGGGATGCTGCGGCGTGCGGAACAGCGCCTGCACGGATGCCTGCTCGGCGACCCGGCCGGCATACATCACCAGCACGTCGTGCGCGAGTTCAGCCACGACGCCGAGATCGTGCGTGATCAGTACGATCGCCGTGCCCGTCTCCTCCGAGAGCTCGCGCATCAGGTCGAGGATCTGCGCCTGGATCGTCACGTCGAGCGCGGTCGTCGGCTCGTCGGCGATCAGCACGGAGGGGCGGCAGGCCATCGCCATCGCGATCATCACGCGCTGGCGCATCCCGCCCGAGAGGCGGTGCGGATACTCGTCGAAGCGCCGCTCGGGCGCGGGGATCCGCACGCGCGCGAGCCATGCGATCGCCTGGTCGCGCGCCTGCGAGGGCGAGACGTCGCTGTGCTCGCGGATCGCCTCGACGATCTGGTCGCCCACGGTGAAGGCGGGGTTGAGGCTCGTCATCGGCTCCTGGAAGATCATCGCGATCCGCCCGCCGCGGAGCTGGCGCATGCGCGCCTCGGCGGCGGCGAGCACCTCCTCGCCCTCGAGCCGGACACTGCCCTCGGCGCGCGCGTTCTCGGCGAGCAGGCGCATGATCGCGAGCGCGGTGACGCTCTTGCCGCAGCCGGACTCGCCGACGATGGCGAGCCGCCGTCCGGCCGCGAGCGCGAACGAGACGCCGTCCACGGCGCGCACCATCCCCTCATCGGTGGCGAAGGTGACCGCGAGGTCGCGGACCTCCAGCAATGGGATCATGAGCCGGGCACGTCGTCGTTCGGCGTGCCCTCAGCCTCGACCGCGGCGAGGATGACGGCGCGGTCGAAGGTGCCGGGATGGCCGGGGCCCGCGAGGAAACGACGATAGACGGCGTAGCGCGCCCTGCTGCGGCGGTGGAGCCGCCGCAGTTCCGGGATCGGCTCGGCATGGTCGTCGACCCGCAGATCCAGATCGGCGTATGGGTCCTTCGAGGCCACCTTCAGCGCGGCGGACTGCCGGCCCCGCGAATCCCCGCCCGCCGCCTCGCCGGCCTCCAGCGCGCGCAGCAGCCGCTCGGCCATCTCCACGCCCTCGGCCGCAGCGGCCTCGTAGGCACGCGCTGTCGCCTCGACCACCTGCGGCCCCGCGAGCATGTTGCCGGCGACCGAGCAGTCGCGGCCGACCACGCTGCCCGCCCAGGGCACGCAGCCCGTGCCGGTGTGCTGCGCGATCCGGCCCGCTGCATCGAGAATGTGCAACTGCCGCGATTCCCGGCCGGCATCCGCGGCGGTGAGTGCCGCTGCGACCTCGGGCGCGGGCCGCCCCTGGCGCAGCATCGCCAGCCCCTCGATCGCGTACATCGGGTTCATCAGCGCCTGGGTGGACAGCGCGGCGACACGCCCCTCGACATGCGGACAGAGCGCGCCGACGGCGAAGAACCGCGTCGCCACCGCCACGCCGAGCGTGCCCGTGTCGGGATCACGCGCGAGAATGGACCAGGTCATGGCGTCGGCCTCGCTCCCGTTCTGCATCCGGAGGGCCTGCTCTTCCGTAGAGGGGCATGGCGCCGCGCCGGTCCACAGACGAAAGCACGCCCCGTGCCGGGCGCAAAGGTGGACAGTGCGAGGCCGATGCTCTTGCATGCGATCGGAAGGGCGCGGATGACGGACGCAACGGCAGGGGCTACAGACTTGGCGGCGACCATGGCGGCGATCGCGCGGGGCGAGCGGTCGGCGCTGCGCGACCTCTACGCCACCGAGGCCTCGCGCCTGTTCGGCGTCTGCCTGCGCATCCTGCGCGACCGTGCCGCCGCCGCCGACGCCACCCAGGACACGTTCCTGCGCATCTGGGACCGCGCCGACCGGTTCGACCCGGCGCGCGGCGCGGCGCGCGCGTGGCTGGCGGCGATCGCGCGGCATGTCGCGCTCGATCTTGCCCGGGCGCGCGGCCGCGAACTGCCAAGCGACGACCCCGAGCTCGGCGACGCGCCGGTGGAGGACGATCCCGCCGCGGCGCTGGACGCGACCGCCGACGCGACCCGCCTGCGCGCCTGCCTGGAGTTCCTGGAGGAGAAGAATCGCCGCTCGATCCTGCTCGCCTTCGTCGACGGGCTGTCGCACGCGCAGATCGCGGCCCGACTGGAGACCCCGCTCGGCACGGTGAAGGCGTGGATCCGCCGCGGGCTCGCGAGCCTGAAGGAGTGCCTCGCGTCATGAGGGGGCGGCCATGATCCCGACCGACCCCGCTGAACGCGCGGCCCTCGCGGGCGAGTACGTGCTGGGCACGCTCGATGCCCAGACGGCCGCAGCCATGCGCGCGGCGATCGAGACCGACGTGGCGCTGCGCGACGAGGTCGAGGCGTGGGAACGCCGGCTCGCCCCGCTCGCCGACACCATCGCGCCGGCCGCGCCCCCGCCGGAACTGCTCGCGCGCATCGAGGCGGCGCTCGATGCGCGCACGGCGGCGCCGTCGACGATCGTGCCGCTCACGCGGCTGTCGCGCACGGGCCTGCTCTGGAAGGCCTGGGCCACCGGTGCGACCGCGCTTGCCGCCGGGCTTGCCGCCCTCCTCATCCTCCGGCCCGCCCCCGAGGAGCCGCGCTATGTCGCGGTGCTGCAACAGGACCGCGCCGCGCCGGCCTGGGTGGTCGAGGCGAGCCCCACGCGCGGCATCGTGCTCGCCGGCGCGGTCAACCCGCGCCCCGTGGACGAGGGCCGCGTGCTCCAGCTCTGGGGGCTCGCACCCGGCGCCACCGCGCCGGTCTCGCTCGGCCTCGTGCCGCCGGACGGCCGCATGGTCGTCGATCCCGCCGTGCTGCGGCCGCAGGAGGGGATGCTGGTCGAGATCAGCCTTGAGCCGCCAGGCGGCTCGCCGGTCGGCCGGCCGACCGGACCGGTGCTGTTCATCGGCCGGCTGGAGCGCGTGGACTGATCACGCGCGTGTGACCCGCCGGGTGCATCCGGCGCGGCGCCTGGTCCGTAGCCCGCGCGACGGCGCTCCGTCGTCGCAGCCCAGCGAAGGACCACCGACCATGCGTCATCTGCTTCTGGCCGCGGTTGCGGCCGCCACCCTTTCGCCCGCGCCTGGCCACGCCGCCACGCTGATCGGGCTCACCGCCGACAACCGCCTCGTCAGCATCGACACCGAGACGCGCCGCGCCTCCGCGCCGGTCGCGATCCGCGGTGTCGAGGGGCGCGTGCTCGGGATCGACCAGCGTCCGGCGAACGGCACGCTGGTCGCCCTCACCGACACCTGGACGCTCTACACGATCGATCCGCGCACCGGCGTGGCGACGATGCTGAGCCGGCTGACCGAGCGCGCCGATCTCGGCGGGCGCGCGGTCGTGGACTTCAACCCGACCGTGGACCGGCTGCGGGTGATCGGCATGAACGGCGCGAATCTCAGGATCAACGTCGATACCGGTGCCACGCTGGTGGACGGCGCGATCAAGTACGCCGACGGCGACCGCAACGCCGGCACAATGCCGCGGGTTACCGCCGGCGCCTACACCAACAGCATGAAGGGGGCGACGCAGACCGCGCTCTACACGATCGACACGCTGCTCGGCTCGTTCAACCTCCAGGCGCCACCGAACGACGGCGTGCAGCAGAGCAAGGCGAGCTTCGGCATGAGCCTGCCGCCCTCGACCGCGTTCGACATCCTCGCCGACGGCGACGGCGGCAACTGGGGCTTCGTGCTGGCGGGTGGCACGCTGCACCGGCTCGACGTCCAGACCGGCGCGCTCAGCGTGGTCGGCCCGGTTGCGAATCTGGCGGGCGAGATCATCGACATCGCCGGGATGCGCTGATCCCGTTCCCGCGGGCATCCCGGCGGGGGTCCCGGCATCGCCGGGACCCCACCTCTCTCGCCACGCGCGGGCCGACCTGACACGATCCGCGGCGCCATGCCGCCGATCCTCCTCGCCCATCCGCTCGCGCAGGATGCGCTCAGCGTGCTGCGTGACGCCGCCACGCCGCGCGAGGCGTTCCGCGCCGCCCTGCATCGGATCGCGCTGCTGCTCGCCGCGAAGGCGACCGAGCGCCTCGCGGTCGCGATGGGGCCGATCGTAACGCCCCTCGAAGGGATAGACGCGCCGCGGATCGCGGACCCCCTGCCCTGCCTGGTGCCGGTGCTGCGCGCCGGGCTCGGGCTGCTGGACGGATTCCAGACGCTTCTGCCGGCAGCACCAGTGGCCCATTTCGGCGCCTATCGCGACCACGCGACGCTGGAAACGGTGGAGTACAGCTTCGCCGCGCCGGCCGATCTCGCCGCGCGGGCGGCGATCGTGCTCGACCCGATGCTGGCGACCGGCAACACGGCGTCGGCGGCCTGTGCACGGCTGAAGGCGAACGGGGTGCGCACGATCTCCGTCGCCTGCGTGCTCGCCGCGCCGGAGGGCCTCGCGCGCCTCGCCGCCGCGCATCGGGATGTCGCGGTGATCACGGTCGCGGTGGATCGCGGGCTCGATGCGCGCGGCTATATCCGCCCCGGCCTCGGCGACGCCGGCGACCGGCTGTTCGGTACCAGCTAAACTCTGGACCTGAAACGACCGGCCGGCCGATCGGCAGCGCCCCGCATGATCCTGATCACACGCCAGCCGTGCGGCGTTGCTGCATCATTGGTTGCCGCAACAGTCGCTCCGGCCAAGCACCTCGGACGGTGTCGCGCAGCCGATCCGCCGCGAGGCGGTCCTGCGCGCTCCCAAGGCGGTGAGGCGCAAGCGCAGGGCGCGCGGACCGATCGGAGGAGGCCATCATGGCGATCGTGCTTCGCTGCAACGTGTTCCAGATCACCGCACCGGAACCGGGCCTGTTTCTGATGGAGCTCGCGGACATCAGGACGCGGTTTGAGGAGTGCGCCAAGCTCCTAACATAGCTTGTATGGCGGGTGCGGAAGCACGATGGAGTAGGAAAAGCCTAGGGTTTCATCCGCTGTAGTCTGCTCAAGCTTGCGGCAGTTGTGCTTCCGGTGCTATCGAGGTGCTTCCGGATCGGCGGCGAGCAACCGCCGGAAGCGTCGCGAGGCAGAACCGATGACCGCTGCGCGAGAGAGGAAGGGGGTGGGGGGGGCCAAAACAGGCCGGCCTCGCGTGTTAAGGCCCCCCGGTCCGTCAAGCGTTAAAAATTCAAACGATGTCGGAACAAAACTTCGGCTGACCAAACGCGCCGTCGACGCCGCGCGGCCCGACCGCGACCGCGACGTGTTCCTGTGGGACGACGAGCTGCCCGGCTTCGGGCTGCGGGTGTATCCGAGCGGGCGGAAGGTGTGGGTCGTGCAGTATCGGACCGGCGGCCGGAAGTCGCCGCAGCGCCGGCTCAAGCTCGGCCTCTACGGTCCGCTGACGCCCGACCAGGCGCGCACGTTGGCGCTCAGGGCGCTGCACCAGGTCGCCCAGGGCGCCGACCCGCACGGCCAGAAGATCGAAGCGCGCGAGGCCGCGCGGCTGACGGTGCAGCGGGTGTTCGACGAGTGGATTGCGGACAGCGAGGGGAAGCGGCGGGCGAGCACGATCGATCTCTACCGCGACCTGTTCACGCGCCTGATCCTGCCGGAGCTCGGGCAGAAACCCGTCTCGACTCTGACCCAGGCCGATGTTGCCGCGTGGCACCGCAAGCAGAAGGCAGCGCCCTACCAGGGCAACCGCGCGCTCGCGGCCCTCGCGGCGCTGATCACGTGGGCAACCGGACAGGGCTACCGGATGGCCGCGGCCGGCAATCCCTGTGCTGGCATCGCCCGGTTCCAGGAAGAGAAGCGCGAGCGGTTCCTGAACGAAGCGGAGCTCGCCAGCGTCGGCGAGGCGATCGCCGCGGCCGAGGCGGAGGGCATGAACGCGGCGCACGCCGCGGCGCTGCGGCTGCTGATCTTGACCGGCGCGAGGCGCGACGAAATCCGCACGCTGCGGTGGGAGCATGTCGATACCGAGCGGGCGATGCTGCGCCTGCCGAGATCGAAGACTGGCAAGAAGGTGGTGCACCTGCCGCCGCCGGCGCTGCTGCTGCTTGCGGCACAGAAACGGATCGACGGCAATCCGTTCGTATTCCCCGGCACGAAACGGGGCGAGCCGGTGAGCGAGCTCAACCGCGCCTGGTATGCCGTGCGCGACAGGGCCGGCCTGGCCGGGGTGCGGCTGCACGATCTTCGCCATACCCATGCCAGCCTTGGCGCCGCCGCCGGGCTCTCGCTGCCCGTGATCGGCAAGCTGCTCGGACACACCCAGCCGAGCACCACCGCGCGCTATGCCCACCTGGCCGACGATCCGGTGAAGCGGGCGGCCGAGATGATCGGGAACGTGGCGGCCCGCGCCCTCGGCATCGCCACGCCAGGCGACCCCCCGGGGGGCCAAACCGGCGCGGTCGTGCCCGTGTCCGCCACCCGGTCCGTCAAGCGATGAACACTCAGCCGACCAGGCCGAACGGCCTTCGGCCGCCGAGCGAGGTTCGGCCCGTGCGCTGACGGCCGAACAAGCGGGCCGCGTCGGTGCTGGAACCACCGGCGCGGCCCTTACCCCCACCGCGAGACCTTGAAGGAGATCGCGACATGAAGGCTACCGACACCACTACCACAGCCACCCCCACCCCGGAGAGCGGCACGCCAGGCGCGGCCTACCGTCCGACGCCACATGCCGGCGGGTTGCTCCAGATGCCCGAGACCGCCGCCCTATCGCCATGCAAGCCCGACTGGTGGGCCTGCCTCGAGCACCTGTTCCGCAGCCAGGTCGCGATCGGCGGCACGACATCCGAATGTGGGTTGCTGATCGGAGCGGCATCAACGGTGGTGCCAGGGAGTGCCGAAACCGCCGCAGATTCGCGGGATCTTCGCGCGCTGGCGATCGAGGCGCTTGCAGCCATCGGGATCGCCGTCCGGGCCGACGGGCATCAGCCCATGATCGCGATCGCCAGCAGCCACGATGGGGTGCGCGCGCTGTTCAAGGGCACGCACTGGTACGGCTCATCTGGCGGGCGTGCGATGTGGGAGCATGCCCTGATCCGGGTTCCGGGCGCGCGCCGGAGCTCGCGCCCCGTCCCCTTCGGAAGGAGGCGCTCGCATGCGGTGCTCGTGCCGGTGTGGTGGGTGATCGGCGGCGCCCTGGAGGTGCAGCGGGATGACCTGGCCGCCACGCTCGCGGCCGTGGAGCGAAGCGCGACGCTCGCCGAAAAGGCGCTCACCGATGTGCAGGACGCGGCGGCGCTGATCGCCACCGCGGCCCTCGGGATCGTGGACCGCGACGGGGCCGAGCAGCTGCCGTCCCCGATCTTCGACGCGGTGGAGGGCATCCGCTGGGCGGCCGAGCGGCTGTCCCGGCAGATGACGGAGGTCAGCACCGAGATGGAGCTGATCCGGCGCGGCAAGGCCGCGAGCTGACGCGGCACGATGGCGGCCGCGCTCGCCCTCTGCGGCGCCCTGGCCTCGGCACCGGCGCGCCTGGTCGCGCCGGCGCCGGGCCTCCGGCCGGTGCAGCAGAGGAGAACCGACACCATGGACGAGACGACGATTCCCGCCTGGGTGGAGCTCGCCGAGCTCGGGGAGATGCTCGGCCGGTGGCTCGGCCGCGCGGCGACACCCGACGGGCTCGCCGAGCTCTGGCGGGCGATCGAAGGCGGGCGGGTGCTCCTCCGATGGTCCCCGGACCTTCTGGCATGGCGGGCCGCGGCCAAGGAGGCAGGCGAACCGCTCTATCTGCATCTCGACAACTTCCCAGCGGCCGATCCCGCCGCGCTCGCCAGCCAGGTCGCGCTCGGCAAGCTGCAGATCGATCGCGAGCGCGGGCTTCTGAATGCGCTCGGCGGCGGAAAAATCATCAAGCACTTCTCGGAATCCCTGCCGCCCCGGGTCCTTCGACGGGAGGTTCTGCCTGCCGTCTGGCAGCCCGTCGGGCCGGCGCAAGTGAGATGGTCGGATGTCGAGGACCTGGGGGCGCGGCGTGGGTGGCGGCAGCGGAAGCAGAAGGCTGCCACGCCCAAGAACACGCCCACCAAGCCCACACGAATCGAAACTGCGCGCCAATTCTACTAGACCGCCATCGAGGACCTCTTCCCGCGCGTCGGCGAGCCGTTTCTGTCTCAGATCGGAAGAGTGATCGATAAGCACCAGCGGGACCCCGAGAGCTTCCCTCATCCGAATGAGAGAAGCTTCACTGCGAGGGTCGCGGCCGCCCTGCGAAACGCGGCGCGACCGGGTGAAGCCGCGATGGCAACGGCAACAGCGAAACGGCACGCGGCGGCGATCAAGAGGTATCTGTGCGTTGGCTCATGAGCCAAACCGTGAGCCAGATGATCCCGCACAGGCATCGAAGTGCTTTGCTGGACTCTGCCGCGTGCCGATCCTCCCACGCATCGCAGCACACCGCGAGGCGTGGAGACCATGTCGAGCACCGACCAACGATGGCTCGATACCGAGGAGGCCGCGCGGCACCTTCGGCTTGCGCCGGCGACCCTGGAACGCTGGCGCGTCACCGGCGACGGGCCGAAGTTCGCGAAGCTCGGCCGCCGCTGCATCTACGCGCGGGCAGAGCTCGATCGTTTCGTCGACGCCCGGATGTGCAGCAGCACATCCGACGTGAAGGGGGCGAGCGCGGCATGAGCGCAACCCGAACCGCGGCGGTGCGCGTGACGCTGGCGCAGCTCGCTGCACTCGGCGCCGAGGAGCTGGCGAACGCGCTGCAACGGCGGGCCGACGAGGTCGGCCTGTCCGATGGCGAGGAGGCGGCCCTCGTGGCGCTCGAAGAGCTCTGCACCGCCTTCGGGGTATGGCGGGCGCGGCGCGACTGGCTGCTGCTCCGGCACGGCGAGTCCGCCCGCTCGCCTGACAGCCGCGCGCTGCTGGCAGCGCTTGACCGTGCCGGCCGGAGTGTCGCGGCGATCGGCGGGACCGACCGCGCGCTTCGGCTGAGTGGATGGGGCGACGCGCCGCTCGGCACACCCATGCCCGCCGCCCCCCGCCGCCGCGCCGCATGAGCCTCGCCGCCGGCATCGCCGAGCAGCTCGCGGGCCGGATCATCGACCTGGCCCCGGCGCTGCTGCCCGGCGGCCGGCGCGAGGGTGACGAGTGGCGCTGCGGCTCGGTGGCCGGCGAGCCGGGATCCTCGCTCGCGGTGCAGCTGCGCGGGCCGCGCCGGGGCCTGTGGTGCGAGCACGCCGGCGGGCAGGGGGGCGACGCGCTCGACCTGGTCGGCGCGGTGCTGTTCAACGGCGACCTGCGCCAGGCCGTCACCTGGTCGCGGCAGTGGCTCGGCCTCGACGGGGCGCCAGGGCGCGAGCCGCTGGCCCTGCCGGCGCGCCCGGCGGTCGTGCGGCCCGACCCCGATCCGACCGGCGCGCAGGCGGCCGAGCAGCGCCGGCGCACGGCCGTGCAGCTCTTCCTCGAAGCGCGGCCGCAGCTCGCCGGTACGCCGGCGGAGCACTACCTCGCCGCGCGGGCGATCGACCTGCGCGCGCTCGGCCGCCAGCCGCGCGCGCTGCGCTTCCATCCGGCCCTGCGATGCCGCGAGGCCGGCCGGCCGCTGCCCGCCATGGTCGCGGCGATCAGCGACGCCGACGGCCAGCACATCGCCACGCACCGCACCTGGCTCGCGGTGGACCCCCAGACCGGCCGGTGGGGCAAGGCGCCGCTCGCGCACCCGCGGAAGGTGCTGGGGAGCTTCGCCGGCGGCTCCATCCGCCTGTGGCGCGGCGCCTCCGGCCGGCCGCTGCGCGATGCGCCGCCGGGCGACAGGTGCATCCTCTGCGAAGGCATCGAGGACGGGCTGACGCTCGCGCTCGCCTGCCCCGACTACCGGGTGCTGGTCGCGGTCGCGGTCGAGAATCTCCGGAAGCTCGTCCTGCCGCCGGCGCTCGCCGAGCTCGTGATCGCGGCCGACAACGACGCCGAGGACTCGCCCGCCG
>NZ_JBHYDW010000028.1:0-35620 GCF_051860475.1 Elioraea sp.
GATCTCGCCTCGCTGGTCGCCGGTATGGACGGGCTGCTGCGCAAGGCCGTGAGCGAGCGGGTTGAGCTCGAGGTCACCGCCGAGCGAGGGCTCTGGCCGGCGCTGGTCGATCCCGGGCAGCTCGAAGGGGCAGTTCTCAATCTCGCCCTGAATGGGCGTGATGCGATGCCGGGCGGCGGGCGGCTGACGATCGCGCTCGCCAATGCCTCGCTCGACGCGGCCGGCGCGGCGGCGAACGAGACGATCGCGCCGGGCGACTACGTGATGCTGTCGGTGACGGATGCCGGCACAGGGATGTCGCCGGAGGTTGCCGAACGCGCGTTCGACCCGTTCTTCACCACCAAGGAGCTGGGCAAGGGCAGCGGGCTCGGGCTCAGCATGGTCTACGGGTTCGTGACCCAGTCGAAGGGCCATGCGCGCATCGAGACCGCGCTCGGCAAGGGCACCACGGTGCGGCTCTATCTCCCGCGCGCCGCGGAAGGGCCGGGAGCGCGCGACCGCCGGCGCTCGGGCGCGCTGACCCATGGCGCGGGCGAGCACATCCTGCTGGTCGAGGACGATCCGATGGTGCGCGAGCATGCGGCCGCGCAGCTCCAGGGCCTGGGCTATCGGGTCAGCACGGCGGCGAACGGGGCGGAGGCTCTCGAGACGCTTGGGCAAAGATCCAATATCGATCTTCTGTTCACCGACATCGTGATGCCGGGCGGGATGGACGGCCGTGATCTTGCCGAGGAGGCACGCCGGCGGCGCCCTGCCCTCAAGCTTCTGTTCACGTCCGGCTATGCGCCGGACGCAGCCGCCGGGAAGGCGGCGCAGGAGATTGCGCTGCTTGCCAAACCCTACCGTCGGCAGGACCTCGCCGCACGCATGCGCGCCGCGCTCGACGCGGAGTGACGCGGCTCAGCCCCGGGTGCCGATCCCGCGCATGAAGCTGTCGCGGATGCGCACCGGGTCGCGCTCGGTCTGCGCGACCGCGGGCTGCTCGTCGATCCGCGCGGCGAGGAACCACGGCCCCGGCGCGCCGAGCGCGCGCTCCGCCAGGGCGTCGAACTCGGCCTCGTCGGCGGCCCAGTGGCTCTCGGCGATGCCGCTCGCGCGCGCGATCGCGACGAGGTCGGTGCGCGCGGACGCAGCCGGTGTCTGCTGCGCGCCGGTGATCTGGTAGATGCCGTTGTCCCACAGCACGATGATGAGGTTGCGCGGCGCCCGAGCCGCCACAGTGGAGAGGCAGCCGAGCTGCATCAGCAGCGACCCGTCGCCCTCGAGCGCGATCACGGTGCGGTTCGGCTGCGCGATCGCAACGCCGAGCGCGATCGGCACCGCGAGCCCCATGCTGCCCAGCATGTAGAAGTTCTCCGCTCGGCGTCCGGCGGCCCAGAGATCGAAATTCGTGTTGCCGATGCCGCCGATCACCGCCTGGTCGGAGAGCTTCGCGACGAGGCGCTGTGTCAGCGCGGCACGGTTCATCACCTGCGCGTTGTGTCGCGTGTCCATCGCGGGGCTCATGCCGGGAACCTCTTTCCGCCGGTCAGCAGCGGCGACAGGATCAGGCAGGCGGGCGCCTGGGTCGCGACCGCCTGGCGGATGGTGCGGTCGACGATGAACTCGGTCTCGTCGAGCCGCGTGATCGTGTGGTGCTCGATGCCGAGTGCCGCCAGCACCGGGCGCATGGTGCGGCAGACCATCGCCTGGCCGAGGTTGAACTCGCCGAGCGTGCCGCGCTCGGAGACCATCATCACGAGTGGGATCTGGCAGACGCAGGCGAGCGAGGCGAGCGCGTTCGGCAGGGTGGCGAAGCCCGAGGTCTGCATCAGCACGATGCCGCGCATGCCGCCCATCCAGGCGCCGGTGACGATGCCGACCGCCTCCTCCTCGCGCGCGGTGGGGAAGGCGGTGAAGAACGGATCGGCCTCCACCGTGGCGATCAGCGGTGTGAGCACACGGTCGGGCACATAGGTGACGAGGCGCACGTCGTTCTGCCGCAGCGTCGCGGCGACGATGCCGTGCCAGGTGGCACTCGGCGTGCCGTCCATGCGTGGTCCCTCCCGGAGTTCGGTCGGAGCTGTTGTGGCCTCTGACCCCGGCCGCGTCTAGACCATGCCCTTCAGCCGCGCCACGAGATCGAGGGCGGCGCGCGGGCTCAGCGCATCGGGATCGGTCCCCGCGAGCACGCGGCGGAGTTCATCCGGTGCGTCGACGCGCGGCGGGGCCTGTGCGGCGAACAGCGGCATCTCCTCGGCGAGTGGCGCGAGGCCGCGCGCGCGCTCCTCCAGCGCGGCGAGCACCGTGGCCGCGCGCGCGATCACCTCGCGTGGCACGCCGGCGAGCTTCGCCACATGCAGCCCGTAGGAGCGGTCGGCCGCGCCCTCGGCGACCGCGTGCAGGAACACGACCTCGCCCTTCCACTCCTTCACGCGGAGATGCGCGAGCCGCAGCTCCGGCAGACGCGGCCCGAGCGCGGTCAGCTCGTGGAAATGGGTCGCGAACAGCGCCCGGCAGCGCAGCCGGTCGTGCAGGGCCTCCAACACCGCCCAGGCGAGCGCCAGTCCATCCCACGTCGCCGTGCCGCGGCCGATCTCATCGAGGATGACGAGGCTCCGCGGTGTCGCCTGGTTCAGGATCGAGGCGGTCTCGACCATCTCGACCATGAAGGTGGAGCGGCCGCGGGCGAGATCGTCGGAGGCGCCGACGCGGCTGAACAGCCGATCGACGATGCCGATGCGCGCGCGCCGCGCGGGCACGAACAGCCCCGCCTGGGCGAGGATGGCGAGGATCGCGGCCTGGCGCAGGAAGGTCGACTTGCCGGCCATGTTCGGCCCGGTGACCAGCCAGAGCCGCCCGCCCGGCGAGAGATCGACCCCATTGGCGACATAGGCCCCGCCCTCACGCCGCACGGCGGCCTCGACCACCGGGTGGCGGCCGTCCTCGACGGCGAATGCCGCGCTCTCCTCGATCTCGGGCCGGGTCCAGGCTTCCGCCTCGGCGAGCGTCGCGGTCGCGGCGGCGACGTCCAGCGTGGCGAGCGCCTCCGCGCAGGCGGCGACCGCGCCCTCCTGCTCGCGCACCGCGGCGGTGAGGTCCGTGACAAGCGCGGCCTCGCGCGCGTCCGCCTCTGCACCCGCCTCGACGATGCGGCGGTCCAGCGCGGCGAGCGCGTCGGTAACAAACCGCATCGTTCCCGCCATGGTCTGGCGGTGCGTGAACCCGGGCAGCGAGTCAGGCGGGGCATCACGGAGGCGCAGGCCCGCCGCCTCGGGGACCTCGATGAAGTAGCCGAGCTGGGCGGTGTGGCGGATCTTCAGGTTGGCGACACCAGTGGCCGCGCGCGCTTCGGCCTCCATCGCCGCGACCACGCGGCGGCTGTCGTCGCGCAACGCCCGCGCGGCATCGAGCGCCGCGTCGAAGCCGCCGGCGATCGCGCCCGGATCGCCGGCGCGCGCGGGCGGACGGTCGATCAGCGCGCGCTCCAGCCGCTCGGCGAGCGCGGGGGATGGGTCGAGCGCCGCTTCGGCCGAGGCGATCAGCGGCGGGCGCGGCAGGGTCGCCGCGGCGAGCGCGGCCTGTGCCTGGCGCGCGGCCGCGAGCCCGTCGCGGATCGCCGCCAGATCGCGCGGCGCGCTGCGGCCGAGTGACATCCGCGCCAGCGCGCGTGCGATGTCGGGGGCGCCCTTGAGCCGGCTCCGCAGGTCATCGCGCAAGCCAGGGTCGGCGAGGAAGAACCCGGCGGCGTCGAGCCGCGTGGCGATCGTTCCGGCAATGGTCGAGGGTGCCGCGATCCGCGCGGCGAGCAGCCGCGCCCCGGCGGCGGTCACCGTGCGGTCCACCGCGCCGAGCAGCGTGTCGGGGCCGGCGCGGTCGAGCTCCAGGCTGCGCCGCGTCGCAGAGTCGATCGCCATGGTCGCGGCCTCGGCCTCGCGCGCCAGCGGTTCGAGCCTGGGCAACCGTCCGGCCTGGGTCGCGCGCACATAGTCGAGCAGGGCGCCGGCGGCGGCCAGCTCGGGCTCGGAGAACGCGCCGAACGCGTCGAGCGTGGCGACGCCGTAGGCCGCCTCCAGCACGCGCCGCCCGGCCTCGGCGCGGAACCGCGCCGCCGGCAGCGCGACTGCGCGCGCGCGCCACTCGGCGAACACCGGGTCGGTCAGCCGATCCTCCGGCAGGAGCAGCTCCGCCGGGTCGCGCGCGGCGAGCGCGGCCGCGAGCGCCGCCCCGGCGGTGGGCCGCACCCCGAATGCACCGGTCGAGATGTCGAGCCAGGCAAGGGCGGCCCCGGTACTGGCGGCGATCCAGTTCGGCCGCACGCCCTCGAGCAGCGTCTCCTCGGTGAGCGTGCCGGGGGTGACCAGCCGCACGACCGCGCGCGGAAGTGGGCCCCGCAGGCCGCGCTTCCTCGCCTCGGCCGGGTCCATGGTCTGCTCGACGATCGCGACCCGGAAGCCGCGCCGGATCAGCCGCGCGAGATAGGCCTCATGGCTGTGCGCCGGCACGCCGCACATCGGGATCGGCCTGCCGTCATGCTCGCCGCGCGTGGTGAGCGCAATGTCGAGCGCGGGGGCGCCCGCCTCGGCGTCCTGGAAGAACAGCTCGTAGAAGTCGCCCATGCGGAAGAACAGAAGCGCGTCGGGGTGATCCGCCTTGGCGGCGAACCACTGCGCGAGCATGGGCGAGGGCTGGGCGGACATGGGCGGCGGACGTTAGCCGCGATGTCGGGCGTGGCCAACATCGCGGCAGCGCCGATCCGGTCAATCCCCCGTCGCGATCCGCTCGACCAGCTGCTTCACGGTCGGGATGAACCCGTTCGAGTAGAACGGATCGGTTGCGAAGCGGTAGGCGTTGTGGCCGGAGAACATCAGGTTGCTGTCGACGTCCTCGCCATGCGCGATGTCCTGCAGCGTCTTCTGGATGCAGAAGCTGCGCGGATCGGCCTTCTTGCCGGTCGAGTAGTCGGGCTCGTGCTGCGCCCAGTTCGAGAACCGGCAGGCACTCAGGCACCCCATGCAGTCGATCTGGTCGCGCCGGATCTCCGCGCCCTTTTCGGGCGTGACGAAGATCAGCGTGCCGTCGGGCGTGCGCATCGCCTCGGTGAAGCCGGCTACCGTCCAGGCGCGCGCGCGCGCCGCATCCTTCGGCGTGAGATAGACGAGGCGGCCGCGCGGGCCCGTCGGGAAGCCTTCCGTGTGCTCGCCCATCGCCTCGGTGGTGTAGGCGACCTGGCGCTCGCTCCGCTCGCGCAACTCGTTGATGAAGCCGTTGTTCACCGCCGAGGAGTAGAACCCGGTGGGCGAGAACCGGTTGAGGAAGACGTCGCCCTCCTTCAGTGTCAGCAGCCGGCGCTTCCAGGCATCCGAGATCGGGCTCTCCTTGGTCAGCAGCGGGCGCGTGCCGAACTGGAACGCGACCGGGCCGATCTCGGGGTTTTCGAGCCAGTCCTCCCACTCACGCAGGCACCACACGCCGCCCGCCATCACCACCGGCGTGTCGCTCAGGCCGAACTCGTTCATGGTCTTGCGCAGCGCGGCGACGCGCGGATACGGCGCCTCGGGCTTCTCGGGGTTCTCGCTGTTGGAAAGCCCGTTATGCCCGCCGGCGAGCCACGGGTCCTCGTACACCACGCCACCGAGCCACTCGCGCGTCTTGTGGTAGGCGCGCTTCCAGAGCGCGTTGAAGGCGCGCGCCGAGGACACGATCGGATAGTAGTAGACGCTGAACCGCGCGGCGATGTCGGACAGGCGATAGGGCATCCCGGCACCGCAGGTGATGCCGTGCACCAGCCCCTTCGCACCCTCCAGGATGCCGGTGATGACGCGTTCGGCGCCCCCCATCTCCCAGAGGATGTTGGCATGGATCCGCCCCTGGCCGCCCGACATCTCGTAGGCGGTGCGCGCCTGCTGGATGCCGCCCTGGATGCCGAACGCGACCAGCTCCTCGTGGCGCTCGCGCCGCGTCTTGCCCTCGTAGGTCTGGCGCACCAGCCGCCCGTCGGGGGTGTAGCTGTCGGCGTTGACGGCCGAGAACGTGCCGATCCCGCCGGAAGCCGCCCAGGCGCCCGACGAGACCCCGTTCGAGATCGAGATGCCCTTGCCGCCTTCGATCAGCGGCAGGACCTCGGCTCCGCTCACGCGGATTGCATTCAGCGCCCTCACGGCACCTCCCGTCCGAAGTCGTTCATCCCGACGTCACAATCAGTATAGGTCAGCGGAGCGGGCGGGGATGCAAGTCCCCGCCTCGCCGGCGTGGGCCGGGCGCTACTGCGCGGCCGGCGCCGGCGCATAGCCCGCGGCCATCTCGTCGCGCCGGCGCCCGCCGCCCGTGGGCCCGACCTTGTCGGTGATGTCCTCGCCGGTCTGCTGATCGACCACGCGCATGGAGAGCTTGACCTTGCCGCGCTCGTCGAAGCCGATCACCTTCACCTTCACCGGATCGCCGACATTGACGACATCGGTGGTCTTGGCGACTCGGCCTTGCGCGAGCTCGCTGATGTGCACGAGCCCGTCGCGCGAGCCGAGGAAGTTCACGAAGGCGCCGAAATCGGCCGTCTTCACCACCTTGCCGTCGTAGATCACGCCGATCTCGGGCTCGGCGACAATGCCGCGGATCCAGTCGATCGCCGCCTTCGCCGCCTTGTCGTCGGTCGCCGCGACCTTGATCGTGCCGTCGTCCTCGATGTCGATCTTGGTGCCGGTGACCTCGGTGATCTCGCGGATCACCTTGCCGCCCGAGCCGATCACCTCGCGGATCTTGTCGCGCGGGACGTGGATCACGGTGATCCGCGGCGCGATCTCGCTGACGCTGTCGCGCGGCCGGTTCAGGCCCTTGGCCATCTCGCCGAGGATGTGCATCCGCCCGTCCTTCGCCTGGCCGAGCGCGACCCTCATGATCTCCGGCGTGATGGACGTGATCTTGATGTCCATCTGCAGCGAGGTGATGCCGGTTTCAGTACCGGCGACCTTGAAGTCCATGTCGCCGAGATGGTCCTCGTCGCCGAGGATGTCGGACAGCACCGCGACGCCCTTGTCCTCCTTGATCAGCCCCATGGCGATCCCCGCGATCGGGCGCGGCAGCGGTACGCCCGCGTCCATCAGCGCGAGCGACGAGCCGCATACCGTGGCCATCGAGGACGAACCGTTGCTCTCGGTGATCTCGGAGACGACGCGCAGCGTGTAGGGGAACTGCTCCTTGGTCGGCAGCAGCGGGTGGATCGCCCGCCAGGCGAGCTTGCCGTGGCCGATCTCGCGCCGTCCCGGCGTGCCGAAGCGTCCCGCCTCACCGACCGAGTAGGGCGGGAAATTGTAGTGCAGCAGGAAGTGCTCCCGGTAGCTGCCGTCGAGCGCGTCGATGATCTGCTCGTCGTCGCCGGTGCCCAGGGTCGCCACGCAGAGCGCCTGGGTCTCGCCGCGGGTGAACAGCGCGCTGCCATGGGCGCGCGGCAGCAGGCCCACCTCGACGTAGATCGGCCGCACGGTCTTGGTGTCGCGGCCGTCGATGCGCAGCCCCGTGTCGAGGATCGCGTTGCGGACGATGTCGGACTCGATCGCCTTGAGCATCTCCTTCGCCTTGCCGGCGTCGAGCTCCTCGGCGGCGATGGTGTCGAGCGCGGCCTTCTTCGCCGTCGCCAGCTTCTCGACGCGCGCCTGCTTCACCGTCTCCTTGTAGGCTTCGGTGAGCGGCCCGCGCGCGAGTTCCTCGAGGCGCGCCTTCAGCGCCGCGACCGAGGCATCCTCCTCAGGCACCGGCCACGGGTCCTTCGCCGCGACCTCGGCGAGCTGGATGATGGCCTCGATCACCGGCTGCATCGCCTGGTGGCCGAAATTGACCGCGCCGAGCATCACCTCCTCGGAGAGCTCCTTCGCCTCGCTCTCGACCATCATCACGCCCTCGCTCGTGCCGGCGACGACGAGATCGAGCGCGGTCTGCTTCATCTGCTCCGCGGTCGGGTTCAGCACGTACGCGCCGTCGATGTAGCCGACGCGCGCGCCGCCGATCGGGCCCAGGAACGGGATCCCCGACAGCGTCAGCGCCGCCGAGGTGCCGATCATCGCGACGATGTCGGGATCGTTGGTCAGGTCGTGCGAGAGCACGGTGATGATCACCTGCACCTCGTTGCGGAACCCGTCCGGGAACAGCGGGCGGACCGGCCGGTCGATCAGCCGGCTGGTCAGCACCTCCTTCTCGGAGGGGCGGCCCTCGCGCTTGAAGAACCCGCCAGGGATCTTGCCCGCCGCGAAGGTCTTCTCCTGGTAGTGCACGCTGAGGGGGAAGAAGTCCTGGCCGGGCCTGGTCGTCTTGGCGCCGACCACGGTCGCGAGCACCACGGTGTCACCGTAGCGGGCAACCACCGCGCCATCGGCCTGGCGCGCCATCTTGCCGGTCTCGAGGACGAGCGTGCGCCCGCCCCAGGTCAGCTCCTTGCGGAAGAACTGGAACATTCCGTCTTTATCTCCATCGCGCGAGCTTGCGGCGGAGCAGTCGTGGAACGACGCGGTCGCCCGCGCGGGGCAACGGCGTCTCGGGCGGCATGGAGGGGGGACTTAACGCGGCGTGCCGCGCGCCCCGGGCGCCATGTGGCCGGAAACGCCGTCCTTGCACCCGGACGGTCGGGTCGCGGCGCTCCGGCGGGAACGTCCCGCCGCGCGCTCGCTGTTCTCCGCGCGCCCCCATGGCGCGCGGCATCTGGGGCAGGGATGGCCGTCAGGGCCAAGGGGGGTCTGCCCGGTGGCGGGGCCCGGCTAGCGCCGGAGCCCCAGACGCTTGATCAGCACGTCGTAGCGTGCCGCGTCCTTCTTCTTGACGTAGTCCAGAAGGCGGCGCCGCTGGCCGACCATCATCAGCAGGCCACGGCGCGAGTGGAAATCCTTGGCGTGGGTCTTCAGGTGATCGGTCAGAGTCTTGATCCGCTCCGAGAGGATCGCGACCTGCACCTCGGGCGAGCCCGTGTCGCCCGCATGAGTCGCGTATTCCTGGATCAGCGCCGTGCGGCGCTCGGCCGTGATCGACATCGTGTTGGTCCTTCATCCTGGCCGTTGCGTTGCCCGGGCCTCTCGGCGCTCGGGGTCTCGGACGCCGTTCAGGCCGCGGCGGAGAGCATGCGCACCGGGTGCAGCATCCCCCCCTCCAGGCGGCCGATCGCGAGCGCCTTGCCCCCCGCCATCACGCGGACGATCCCGCCATCGGGATCGGCGTCGGGCGGAACCCGGCCGAGGAACGACACCAGCGACAGCGCCTGGCCGCTCGACAGCCGTGAAGCCTCACCCCCCGTCAGGGCCAGCGCCGGGATGTCGGCCAGCGCGGTCTCGACCGGAAGGAGAGGGCTTGAGGCTCCTCCGTCTTGCCCGAAGGCGGCCGCGCTGTCCAGGGGAACCGCCATCGCCTCGTCGAAGGGGCCGACCCGCAAGCGGCGCAAGGCGGCGATGTGCCCGACCGTGCCCAGCGCCGCGGCAAGGTCGCGCGCGAGGCTGCGCATGTACACGCCCTTGCCGGAGACGACCCGGAACACCGCCCTGTCGGCATCGTGCCGCGCCTCCAGCGTGAACGCATCGACCCGCGCCGGGCGCGGCGCCAGCTCCACCGCCTCGCCGGCCCGCGCCAGATCATAGGCCCGCTCGCCCGCGACCTTGATCGCCGAGAACCGCGGCGGCACCTGCAGGATGTCGCCTACGAACCCCGGCAGTGCCGCCCGGATGGCCTCATCGGTCGGGCGCACATCCGAGGTGGCCGTGACCACGCCATCCGCATCGTCGGTGTCGCGCCCCTCGCCGAACCTGAGCGTGAACCGGTACTCCTTGGTGCCGTCCATCACGTAGGGCACGGTCTTGGTCGCCGCCCCGAACGCGATCGGCAGCACGCCCGTCGCCAGCGGATCGAGCGTGCCGCCATGCCCAACCTTCTGCGCCTGGAACGCACGCTTCAGCCGGTTCACCACATCCGTCGAGTTCCTGCCAGTCGGCTTGTCGATCACCAGCCAGCCATCGATCTTCCGGCCCTTGGGCTTGCGCGCCACGTCAGTCCTCGTCGCGCTCGAGATCGCGCTGCACCTCGGGAGAATGGAACAACGCCTCGATCCGCGCGGCGGCATCGATCGTGGTGTCAGCGCGGAAGGCCAGATCGGGGGCGTACTTGGTCCGCACCGCCTTTGCCACCTGGCCGCGCAGGAAGGGTGTGGCGCGCTTGAGCGCCGCCAGCAGCGGCGCCGCGTCGCCGCCGCCCAGGGGGGTGACAAACACCGTCATGTGCTTGAGGTCGGGCGAGGCACGCACCTCCGTCACCGTCACATGGGCGGCGGCGAGATCGGGGTCGCGAAAATCGCCGCGCTCGAAGATGAGCCCGAGCGCATGGCGGATCTCCTCGCCGACGCGGAGCTGACGCTGGGAAGGAGGTTTCATGGCCGCATCCTTTCGGGGGGTCCGCCCCCGGCCCCGGCAGGGCTCCGCCCTGCACCCGCAAAGGGCCATTGGCCCTTTGATCCCATAACGGAAGGCGGGCGCATAACACGCTGCCGGGCTCCCCGCGAGAGGAAGCCCGGCAGAGCCGTCAAGCGGCAAGCGCAGGCAACGCGCCGATCTGGCCAAGGAGAGCCAACTCGTCGAGCTGCAGCCACGTCTCGGCGATCAGGCCGCCTTCCATCCGATAGAGGACCATGCCCCCAAAGGTGACCCGCCGCCCCGTGGGTGCCACGCCGGCGAACGCGCGGATATGCGTGACCGCGACACTGAAGCGCGCCGAGACGAAGCGCTCATCGGCCAGTAACGCCAGGACGCGGAACTCCATGTCGCCGAAGGCCGTCCGGAATGCCCGGAAGAACTCCTTGTAGCTCTCGTGGTCGCGCGGGTTCTTCCCGCCCGGAAACCCGTGGCAGACAATGCCCGGAGCCACCGTCTCGTCGATCACCTTGAGATCGGCGAGATCGGGCGAATGCGTCCCGGCGAGGAAACGCTCGACGGTCGCACGATTGATCAGAGCAGGCGAGGCAGTCATGTCGGTGTCCTTTCGCTGACGGCCAACCCGCATGGGCGGGCCGACCCATTTCCAATGAACGTTACCGTTCATCGAAATCTATGCCGGCGAACGCTGGCCTTGTCAAGGCTTCAGTGAACGGCTATGTTCATTGAATGGCGAGACGCCCCTACACCCTGCGCGAACGCGCCAAGTCCCAGGACAGGACACGCCAGCGGATCGTCGAGGCGGCGATGCACCTGCACGAGGAGGTGGGGCCGCGCGCGACCACCATCAGCGCGATCGCCGAGCGTGCCGGCGTGCAGCGCCTCACGGTTTACCGTCATTTCCTGGACGAAACCGCCGTCTTCCAGGCGTGCACCGCGCATTGGCTGTCGCTGCATCCGCCGCCCGATCCGGCGGCCTGGGCGGGAATCGCCGACGGTATGGCGCGCTGCCGCGCCGCGGTGTCGGCCTTCTATCGCTACTACAGAGAGACTGCGCGCATGTGGGAGGTCTCGCACCGCGACGAGCCGCACGTGCCGGCCCTGCAAGGACCCATGGCCGAGATACGCACCTTCCTTGAGGGCGTCGCCGAGGACCTGCTGCGCACGCTCGACCCGCCGCGCGCGCGACGCGAGCCAACAGCGCTCACGCTCCGCCATGCGCTCGCCTTCCCCACCTGGGCCTCGCTCGAACCAAGCAGGCACGACGAGGATACCCTGGTCGCAGTGGTGCTCGCCTGGATTGCCGGAGTGATGCGCGGGGAAACGAAGGGGTCGGATGGTGGGCGCGGTAGGGATTGAACCTACGACCCCTGCCGTGTGAAGGCAGTGCTCTCCCACTGAGCTACACGCCCATCCGAAGCGCGGCCTATAGGGCTGCGCGCGCCGGGGCGTCAAGCACGCGCGCTTGTGCGCCGCTCGCCGCCTGCCCACGTCTCCGCCATGCGTCCCACGACCGCCGCAGCCGCCCTGCTGGTCGCGCTCGCCCCGACCGCGCACGCAACCGAGGCGGTCGAGGCGCACTACATCGCCCGCGTCGCTGGCTTCCGCGTGATGACCATCGACGTGCACGCCGCCATCGGACCCGACAGCTACCGGATCACCGCCCGCGCCCGCTCTGCCGGCCTCGCCACCCTCGCCACCCGCTTCGACCAGAGCGCCACCGTGGAAGGCGCCGTCACCGACGCCGGCATCCGACCGTTCCGATTTCGTGCCGAAGGCGCGTGGCAGGACGAAACCCGGCGCGTTGATCTCGCGCTCGCCGAGACCCCGCCACGCATCGCGCTCGACCCGCCGGAGGTGCCCGAACGCGAACCGGTCCCGCCCACC
This sequence comes from Elioraea sp., assembly GCF_051860475.1. NCBI lineage: Bacteria > Pseudomonadati > Pseudomonadota > Alphaproteobacteria > Acetobacterales > Elioraeaceae > Elioraea > Elioraea sp. Next base: position 12,261 of record NZ_JBHYDW010000028.1, read on the forward strand.
CTCGCCCGAGGGGGCGTCGATACCCTTACCGCGCTCCTCGCCGTCTCGCGCCAGGTGGGGCGCCTCGGCGCGCGCGGCTGCGACCTCGAGGTGACGGTGTTCGACGGACGGCGGCTCAAGAAGATCGCGCTCGCTCCGGCTGGCGAAGGCCGCGCGCCGGGCCACCCCGGCCTCACCGCCGTGCGCTGCCGCGTCGAAGGGCGCCAACTCGCCGGTTTCTGGCACGACTGGGACCGCGCCGAAGCCGAGCGCCCGCAGACCGGCATGGTCTGGATCGCCGCTCCCTTCGAAGGGGCGCCGGCGATCCCGCTTCGGCTCGAAATGGGCATCGACTGGCTCGGCACCCTGGTCGTGACGCTCTCGGAGGCACGCCCGCCGACGCTGCCGACGGCAACCCGATGACGCGATCGCGCCTTGCACCCGATCGTCCGCTGCCCATACACGACCGCATGCGCATCCTGATCGCCGCGGCCGCGCTGGCGGCCCTCGCCCCGTCCGCCCGCGCCGCCGAGCCGCCGGTGCTCGCCTCCTACACCGCCTACTTCAGCGGGTTCTCGGTCGCGACTCTCGACGCCGCGCTACGGCTGGAAGCCGAGCGCTACCGCCTCGCCGCCCTGATGCGCACCACCGGCCTCCTCGCCGCCTTCATCCGCGGCGAGCAGTCCGCCGAGGTCGAGGGCACCGTCACGCCAGGCAGCGACGTCGGCCTTGCGCCGACCCGATACGCCATGGAGGGCCGCTGGCGCGACCGGCTGCGCCGAATCGCCATGCGCTGGCCGGGTGGCGAGCCCGAGGTGCTGGCGTTGATCCCGGCGAATACCGAGGAGCGCGAGCCCGTGCCGGCCGACCTCCAGCGCGGCACCATCGACTCGCTCACCGCGATCGCCTCGCTGCTGCACCGCGTGACCGAGACCGGACGCTGCGAGGGCGAGGCGGCGCTGTTCGACGGCCGCCGCCGCACCGATGTGACCGCGCGTACCGAGGGCGAGGATACGCTGCACGCGCATCGCTGGGGCATCTTCGCCGGCCCCGCGTTGCGCTGCACCGTCGAGGGGCGCCAGGTCGCCGGGTTCTGGTCCAGCCAGCGCCGCGACGAGGCCGGCACCCCGCGCAGCGCCACCGCATGGCTCGCCCGGCCCGAGCCTGGCATGCCGCTGATCCCCGTCCGCATCGAGGCCGAGACCGGCTGGGGACCCGTCTATATCCACTTGACCCGGATTGGCCGGGGCGAGCTGCCGTTGCCGACGCAGGAGAGCCGGAACTAGGCCGGGACCGGGGCGGCGCATGCGCTCGCCCGAGGTGCTGGCGTTCTGGCGGAGGTTCCGCGCCGCCGGCGGACCCGACCACGACGACTTCGAGGTGGTGTCCTTCGGCGACAGCCCTGCCCTGGCGACCGAACTCGCCGGGCTCGTGCTGGCCGGCACCAAGCGCGCCACCGCCTTCCTCGCCCGCGACATCGCGTCGGGCGTCGAAGCGCCCCGGGTCGGCCGCCACGTGGTGGTGGTGGATGGCGACCGCCGGCCGCGCCTGATCTGGCGCACCAGCGAACTCCGCGTCGGCCCGCTGATCTCGGTCGATGATGACTTCGCCCGTGACGAAGGCGAGGGCGGCCTCAGCCGGACCCATTGGCTGGACGCCCATCGCCGGTACTTCGCCCGTCAGGCCGCGCGCGAAGGCTTTGCCATGCATGACGGGATCGCGGTGGTGTTCGAGCGCTTCACCGTCGTCTGGCCGCCGGAGGCCGCCGATCGCTGAGTGCGTTGCATCGCGAAACGCGAAGTGACCGCGAGGACCTTTGACAGTACCGTCTCGCCTGCGGCACAACCTGCACCGTCGTGACGCATCCAGATCCCCTCCCTGATGCGCTCGCCGTGATCCTGGCCGCAGGTCTTGGGACACGGATGCGCTCGTCCACCCCCAAACCGCTGCACCGCCTCGCCGGCCGACCGATGGTGGCGCATCTGATCGAGGCCTGCGCCGATGCAGGCTTCGCCCGCGCCGTGGTGGTCGCCGGACCGGAGCCGTCCTTCGCCCCCATGCGCGCCGTCGTTGCCCCGCATCCCTGTGTGGTGCAGCACGATCGGCTCGGCACCGCCCATGCCACGCTGGCCGCCGCCGAGGCCCTCGGCGCTGCCACGGGCGAGGCCATGGTGCTCTATGGCGATGTGCCGCTGGTCCGCCCTGAGACCATGCAGGCACTGGCCGCCCGCCGACGCGAGGCCGGTGCCGGGCTCGCCCTGCTCGCCTTCCGCCCCGCCGACGCCGCCCAGTACGGCCGGGTGATCCTCGGCGCGGACGGCTTCGTCGCGCGCATTGTCGAATGGCGCGATGCCGACGCGGCCGAGCGCGCGGTCGGGCTCTGCAATGCCGGGTTGTTCTGTGCTCCGGCCGCCGACCTGCTGCGCTGGCTGCGCCAGGTCGGCAACGCCAACGCCAAGGGCGAGTACTACCTCACCGACATCGTCGCCATCGCCCGCGCCGAGGGCGCCTGCGTCACCCATGCCGAGGCGCCGACCGACGAGATGCTGGGGATCAACAGCCGCGCGGAACTGGCGGCCGCCGAGGCGGCGCTCCAGCAGCGGCTGCGCGCCGCGGCCATGCAGGGCGGCGCCACCCTGGTCGCCCCCGAGACCGTGTTCCTGTCCTGGGATACCAGGCTCGGCGCGGATGTCACCGTGCATCCGCACGTTGTGTTCGGCCCGGGTGTCACCGTCGAGGACGGGGCCGAGGTCCGGTCCTTCTCCCACCTCGAAGCCTGCCACGTCGGACCCGGCGCGATCATCGGACCGTTCGCGCGGCTCCGTCCGGGCGCCGAGATCGGCCCCGGCGCGCATGTCGGCAACTTCGTCGAACTGAAGAACGCCACGCTCGGCGCGGGCGCCAAGGCCAACCACCTCGCCTATCTCGGCGATGCCGCGGTCGGCGCGAGAGCCAACATCGGCGCCGGCACCATCACCTGCAACTACGACGGTGCGGCCAAGCACCGCACCACCATCGGCGCCGGCGTGTTCGTCGGCTCCAACGCGACCCTGGTGGCGCCGCTCACCCTCGGTGACGGTTCCTTCATCGCCGCCGGCTCTACCATCACCGCGGACGTCGCGCCGGACGCGATGGCCTTCGGCCGCGCGCGCCAGAGCGACAAACCCCATCGCGCGGCCGAGTTCCGCGCGCGCTGCAAGGAGAAGGGCTGATGTGCGGCATCGTCGGCGTCGTCGGGCGCAACCCCGCCTCCCCGCTGCTGGTGGAGGCGCTGCGCCGGCTCGAATACCGCGGCTATGACAGCGCTGGCATCGCCACGCTGGTGAACGGCCATATCGAGCGCCGCCGCGCCGAGGGCAAGCTCGCCCGGCTGGCTGCACTGGTCGACCAGCGGCCGCTGTCCGGCACCACCGGCATCGGCCACACCCGCTGGGCGACGCATGGCCGCCCCTCCGAAACGAACGCCCACCCGATCGCCACTGACAGGGTGGCGGTGGTGCACAACGGCATCATCGAGAACCATAGCGAGCTGAAGTCGGCGCTCACCGCCGACGGCGCCGCCTTCGAGACCGAGACCGACACCGAGACGGTGGCGCGGCTGCTCGACCGCGACCTCGCCGCCGGGGCGACACCTGAGGAGGCGATGGCGGCGACGCTGAAGCGGATCGAGGGTGCCTTCGCGCTCGCGGTGCTGTTCGCCGGGCGCCATGACATGATCATGGCCGCGCGCCGTGGCTCCCCGCTCGCGATCGGCTACGGCGACGGCGAGATGTATGTCGGCTCTGACGCGCTGGCGCTGGCGCCGCTGACCGAGCGGATCAGCTACCTGGAGGAGGGCGACTGGGCGGTCGTCACCCAGGATGGCGCCGATATCTTTGATCAGATCGACCGTCCGGTGATGCGGCCGATCAAGCGCACCGCGGTCTCCGGCGCGATGGTGGGGAAGGGCAATTTCCGCCACTTCATGCAGAAGGAGATCCACGAGCAGCCGGCCGTGATCGGCGACACGCTGAAGGCCTATCTCGACCCGGCCACGCGCCAGATCACCCTGCCCGACCTGCCGGTCGATCTCGCCCGCATCCCGCGCGTCTCGATCGTCGCCTGCGGCACGAGCCTCTATGCCGGCCAAGTCGCGCGCGACTGGTTCGAGCAGGTGGCGCGCCTGCCCGCGACCGCCGAGATCGCCTCCGAGTTCCGCTACCGCGAGCCGGTGCTCGACCCGGGCGCGCTCGTGCTGTGCGTGAGCCAGTCGGGCGAGACGGTGGATACCCTCGCTGCGTTGCGCTGGGCCAAGGGGCAGGACCAGCGCGTCCTGTCGGTCGTGAACGTGCGCGAGAGCGCGATGGAGCGCGAGAGCGACGGCGCGCTGCTGACGCTCGCCGGTCCCGAGATCGGCGTCGCCTCCACCAAGGCCTTCACGACCCAGCTCGCGGCGCTGGCCTGCCTCGTCATCGCCACCGGGCGGGCCCGCGGCGTGCTCTCCGCCGCCGCCGCCGCCGAGCTCGCCCAGGCGCTGATCGAGGCGCCGGGCAAGGCGGCCGAGGCGCTCGAGCTCGACGAGCGGATCGCCGCGGTCGCGGCCGACCTCGCCGAGGCGCGCGACGTACTCTATCTCGGCCGCGGCACGGCCTGGACCGTCGCCATGGAAGGCGCGCTCAAGCTCAAGGAGATCAGCTACATCCACGCCGAGGGCTATCCCGCCGGCGAGATGAAGCACGGGCCGATCGCCCTGATCGACGAGCACGTGCCGGTGGTGGTGGTCGCCCCGCCCGGACGGCTGTTCGAGAAGACCGCCTCGAACGTGCAGGAGGTGCATGCACGGAAGGGCCGCGTGGTGCTGCTGTCCGACCGTGCGGGGTGCCAGAAGCTGGCGCATCTCTGCGCCCACACCATCGCCATGCCCGAGACGCATCCCTTCGTCGCGCCGATCGTCTACTCGATCCCGGTGCAGCTCCTCGCCTATCATGCTGCGGTGCTGAAGGGGACGGATGTCGATCAGCCGCGCAACCTGGCCAAGAGCGTGACGGTGGAGTGACGCCGAGGGGGGGATCGCTGCCGAGGGGGATCGCCCGCGCGCTCGTCGCGCTGGTGCTGCTGGCCTGGCTCGCGCTCCCGGCTGCGGCCGAGTGGCGCGTCGTGCCCGACCGCGTCGAGACCGCATCCGGCCCAACGCTGCGCTACAACGTCTTCCTCCCAGACGGCTATGATCCCGCGCGCGGACCCTATCCGCTGCTCGTGCTGCTGCACGGCGCCGGCGGCGACGAGCAGTCCTGGGCCGGGCGGATCAGGCTCTGGCAGGCGGTCGAGGACGGCGTGCGCGCGGGCCGGCTGCCGAAGCTGATCGCCGTGATGCCGGGGGCCACGAACACGTGGTGGATCGACAGCGGCTTCGCGCGCGCCGAGACGGCGGTGGTGTCCGACCTGCTCGGCGACGTCGCGCGCAAGTATCCGGTGATGACCTCACGGGAGGGCCGGGCGATCGCTGGCTTCTCGGCCGGCGCTTACGGCGCGCTCCGGATCGTGCTCAGGCACCCGCACCTGTTCGGCGCGGCCGCGCTCTGGGCGCCGGCGATCTATGCCGAGGCGCCGCCGCCGCTCTCGGCCGCGCGGCGCTCGCCCGCCTTCGCCGGGCCGGACGGCGCGTTCGACCTCGCCGCCTGGACCCGCAATGCGTGGCCCGCGCTGCTGCCGCGCTATCTCGCCCAGCACGTGCGCGTGCCGATCTATCTCGCCGCCGGCGACGATGACCGGCTGGAGATCGCCTACGAGGCGGCCAAGCTGGCGCGGGCGCTGTATCGCCGCCAGCCGGAGGCGCTCGAGCTGCGGGTCGTCGATGCCGGACACACCATGCGCGTCTGGGAGGCGACGGCCGGGGAGGCGCTCGCCTTCCTGTTCGCGCATCTCGCCCGCATCGGACTCGCGCGGCTGGAGGAATAGCCGCCCCGGTTGGACCCGGCGGCGCCCGGGTCTATGGTCCGCCCCGAACCTCTCGGGAGGACCATGACATGCTCAACCAAGCCGCTCCCCTGCCGTTGAAGGACCCCAGCCTGTTCCGCCAGGCCTGCCTGGTGGACGGCAAGTGGATCGAGGCCGACAACGGCAAGTCCATCGCCGTCCGCAACCCCGCCACCGGCGAGACCGTCGGCACCGTGCCCGCCCTGGGTGCAGCCGAGACGCGCCGCGCGATCGAGGCGGCGCACCGCGCCTATCCCGCCTGGCGCGCGCTCACCGCCAAGGAGCGCAGCGTGATCCTGCGCAGGCTGTTCGACCTGATGATGGCGAACGCGGACGATCTCGCGCTGCTGATGACCTCCGAGCAGGGCAAGCCGCTCGCCGAGGCGAAGGGCGAGGTGGCCTATGCCGCCTCGTTCGTCGAGTGGTTCGCCGAGGAGGGCAAGCGCGCCTACGGCGACATGATCCCGCAGAACGTGAAGGGCCGGCGCATCCTGGTGATGAAGGAGCCCGTCGGCGTGTTCGCCGCGATCACGCCCTGGAACTTCCCCGCCGCGATGATCACGCGCAAATGCGCGCCCGGCCTCGCGGTCGGCTGCACCGGCGTGGTGCGGCCTGCCAGCCAGACGCCGTTCACCGCGCTCGCGATCGGTGTGCTGGCGGAACGGGCGGGGATGCCGCCGGGCGTGATGAACATCATCACCGGCCCGTCGTCCGAGACGGGCAAGGAACTCACGTCGAATCCGATCGTGCGCAAGCTGTCCTTCACCGGCTCGACCGAGGTCGGCAAGATCCTGATCGCGCAGTGCGCGCAGACGGTGAAGAAGGTGAGCATGGAGCTCGGCGGCAACGCGCCCTTCATCGTGTTCGACGACGCCGATCTCGACGCCGCGGTCGCCGGCGCGATGGCGTCGAAGTTCCGCAACACCGGCCAGACCTGTGTGTGCGCGAACCGCATCCTGGTGCAGGAGGGCGTGTACGAGGCGTTCGCGGCGAAGATGGCCGAGGCGGCGAAGGCGATGAAGGTCGGGCCCGGGACGGAGCCTGGCGTGGTGCAGGGTCCGCTGATCAACGCCGATGCCGTGGCCAAGGTCGAGGAGCACATCGAGGATGCGGTGAGAGGCGGGGCCAAGATTCTCGCCGGCGGACGGCGTCATGCGCTGGGCGGGAACTTCTTCGAGCCGACGGTGCTGGCGGAGGTGCCGTCTGGGGCGAAGATCTTCCACGAGGAGACCTTCGGGCCGGTCGCTCCGTTGTTCCGCTTCAAGACCGAGGAGGAGGCGATCCGGCTTGCCAACCATACCCCGTTCGGCCTGGCGGCGTATTTCTACGCGCGCGACGTGGGGCGGATCTTCCGGGTGAGCGAGGCGCTGGAGTACGGCCTGATCGGCGCCAACGAGGGCATCCTCGCCACTGAGGTCGCGCCGTTCGGCGGGTTCAAGGAGAGCGGGCTTGGCCGCGAGGGCTCGAAGTACGGGCTCGAGGAGTATCTCGAGGTGAAGTACGTCGCGGTCGGGGGGATCGGGACCTGAGCAGATGAGGTCGGGGGCCGTAGCCCAATCTGTGGAGGGGGGTGTGGGGGGACCACCGTGGTCCCCCCGCCATGGTATTGAGCCTCATGTCAGACTCCCGGATTCGTGATGCCCATGCCCGCCTGACGCGCCTGCTTGCGCAGAAGCGCCTGTTCCTCGGCGTCAATATCGGCCTGATGTCGCGCCCGGGGAGCCCCGTGTTCCGCCGCATCGAAAGCGCCCTGCCGATCGGGCTCGGCCTGTTCGGCGTGATCGGCGCCACCATCGTCGGTGGGGTGATGCTCGGCATTCTTGCGCTCACCGCCGGGATCGCCGTGTGGTTCCTTGTCATCCTCCCGCGAATCAAGGATCAGGTGTATGCGCGCACCTACGCCTTCGTGACCTCCACGCCGGAGTCGTTTCTGCGGGCCTGGGAGGAGACGGCGATCACGCTGAAGTCCGGCGAGGACGAATGCCGACCTCCCGACGGCGACTGGGTGGCGTTCGTGCGCGCGGCGCGCACGCGCGAGGAGGAAGAGGAGGACGGCTACCGGTGACCGGCGCGCTGCTCGTATCGACCAAGCCTGCGACCATGGAGGTGTGGCGGCGCGAACTGCTGGCGCTCGAACCCGGGCTCGACGTCCGGCTGTTCCCGGACACCGGCCCGGTCGAAGACATCGCCGCTGCGGTCACCTGGAACCATCCCCCCGAGGATCTGTACCGGTACCCGAACCTCCGGCTGCTGATCAGCATGGGCGCGGGCGTGGACCACCTGTTCCGTCCGCCCGGCCCGCCCCCGGGCGTGGACGTGGTGCGGCTGGTGGACCGGCTGCTGACCACGGCGATGAGCGAGTACGTGCTGCTCGCGGTGCTGCGGCACCATCGCCAGGCCGACATCTACCGGGCGCAGCAGAAGGCGCGGATCTGGCACGAACTGCCCGCCCCCGATACCGAGAACACGCGGATCGGCATTCTTGGCCTCGGCACCCTGGGTGCGGATGCAGCGCGCAAGCTCGCCGCGCTCGACTTTCCGGTGGCAGGGTGGAGCCGTACGCCGAAGGCGCTCGACGGGATTGAATCTTTCGTCGGCGAAAGAGAAATGATCAAATTTCTCTCAAGAACCGATATCCTGATCTGCCTGCTGCCACTCACGCCGGCGACTCGCGGAATTCTTAACGCGCGGACATTTGCTGCGCTGCCGAAAGGCGCATACGTGATCAATGCCGCGCGGGGCGGGCATGTGGTGGAGGACGATCTGCTCGCCGCGTTGGAGTCGGGGCATCTGTCGGGCGCGACGCTCGACGTGTTCGAGGTCGAGCCGCTGCCGGGCGAGCATCCGTTCTGGGGGCACCCGAAGGTGATCGTCACGCCGCACGCGGCGAGCATCACCGTGCCGCGCAGTGTCGCCGGTCAGGTCGTGGACAACCTGCGTCGCCTTGCAGCGGGCGGGCCCCTGCTGAATCGGGTGGACGTCTCGGTCGGCTATTGAGGCGACAAAGGCCGCCTATGCGAAGGGCGCGGCCAACCGGCCGCGCCCCTGCAAGAGGCCTCGAAGGCCACGCGATCAGGCGTTGGCCGCGCGCCGCATGCTGCCCGAGCCGCGCCCGCCGCCAGCCTCGCCCATGATCTTGCGGAGCTCGCGCAGGAACGCGGAGCCCTTCAGGGTCTGCTGAACGATCACGCTCCGGCGATCCATCGGATCGACCTTGCGGCGCGCGAGGTCGAGCTCGCCAAGCCGGTCGAGCGCGCGGGTGATCGCGGGCTTGGAGACGTTCAACTCGGCGGCGAGACCGCGCACGGTGTGCGGACCCTCCGTCAGGTACACGGTCAGGAACACACCGAGCTGGCGGGCCGAGAGATCAGGACCATCGCGGCGGACCAGGGCCACGATCGTCTCGCGCAGCACCGAAAGGAGCTGCTCGCTTGCGTTGCTTGCTGCCATCGTCTTTCACCTTCCATGACGGCCGTGCCAGTTCCCGGCAACGGCGCTGTTACGCATGTAGTGCGTCGCAACGAAAAAGCAAAGACTATTTTTACAACTGTTGCTTGATCGAGAGAATCCCGATGAGCCCAGGTGCTCGCGCAGTTGTTATGGCGCCGTCATGCACGCGTCAGCGTGCCGAATCGGCGGGCAATCGCGCGGAACGCAGCGCGCAACCCGGTTGCCTCGCCGCCTTCCGGGCGTCCAGGACGCGGCGAATCGTTCCATGCGTAGAGATCGAAATGCGCCCAGCATCGATCCGAAGACACGAAACGCTGAAGGAACAAGGCCGCCACCACCGCCCCGGCATGCGGCTTCGCGCTCACGTTCGCGAGGTCCGCGACCTGGCTGTCGAGCCAGGAGCCGTAGCCCGGCCACAGCGGCATGCGCCAGACTGGATCCTCGGCCTCATCGCCGGAGGCGAGGATCTCCGCCGCGATCCCATCGTCCTGCGCGAACAGCGCCACCAGGTCGGGGCCCAGGGCGACCCGCGCCGCGCCGGTCAGGGTTGCGAAGTCCATCAGCAATGCCGGCGTTTGCGTATCCGCCTCCGCCAGCAGGTCGCACAGCACGAGCCGGCCCTCCGCGTCGGTGTTGCCGATCTCCACCGTCATGCCCTTGCGTGTGCGCACCACGTCGAGCGGACGCATCGCGTGGGCGCCGATGCTGTTCTCGACCGCGCCGATCAGCAGCCTGAGCCTGACGGGCAGGTCCGCCTGCATGACGAGTCGGGCGAGGCCGAGCGCGACCGCCGCGCCGCCCATGTCCTTCTTCATCCGCAACATGCCGGCGGCGGGCTTCAGGTCGTAGCCACCGGTATCGAAACAGACGCCCTTGCCGCACAGCGCGACGAGGGGCGCATCGGCGCCGGCCGTCGAGCCGGCCCAGGTCAGGTCGGCCACCAGCGGCGGCCGGGCGCTGCCGCGCCCGACCGCTGCGACCGTCGGGTAGGCGCGCTCGAGCGCCTCGCCGGACACGCGCTGGACGGCCGCGCCGTGCTCCGCGCCGAGCATCGCCACGGTCTCGGCGAGTTCTTCCGGGCCGAGGATGTTCGCGGGATCGTTGATGAGGTCGCGAACCTGCCAGACCGCCTCTACCTCGCGCTGGGCAGCCTCGGTGTCGGGCGGAGGCAGCAGGCACGCGGGGTCGCGTGGCGCGGCCCTGAACCGGCTGTAGCGGTAGGCGCCCAGCCCCCAGCCGAGCACCGCGCGCGACGGCTCGGCCGTGCCCTCGATCTGCCAGACGGTGCCTGCGGGCAGCGTGGTCGCGAGCCCGCCGAAGCTCCAGGCGCTCGGCGCCCCGTCGCCAAGCCCGACCACCGCCCCGCCGAGCCCGTGGCCGGCGGGCAGCAGCAGCAGTTCCCCGGATTTCGCCGCAAACCCCGCGGCCGTGACGAACTCGCCGGCCGGGTGCCGTGACGTCCAGGCGGCGAGGCCTTCCGGGGTGACGGCGTGCAGGGTCAGCGCGGTCGCGCCGGGCGCGGCGAAGCAGGGCAGCATGGGACAACCTCGGGCAGGGAGACGGGCAGTCCATTCCGGACTAAGAATATGACCAGAGTGGACCGGCGGGCCGCCGCGTTCAACCCGGGCTCGGCCGGTCCTTCGCTGCCTGGGGCGCATGGCATGCGCCCGCGCGTCGCGCTAAGCCTCCGCACGGCATGCGCACTCCGAGCCCCCCTCGAAGCCTGCAGTCCGCCCGAGCGGGATCGGACCGGGCCGCTGCATGGCGGCGGGCGGCGCTGCTGCTCGCGCTCGCGTCGCTGTTCTGGGCGGGCAACTTCGTCATGGGCAGGGCGGTGCGCGGCCAGGTTCCGCCGGTCGCGCTGGCGTTCTGGCGGTGGGTCGTTGCGGCGGCGGTGCTGCTGCCCTTCACGTGGCGCGAGCTTGCCCGCCGGCTCGACGCGATCCGCCGCCACGCGCGGTCGCTCGCAGCCCTCGGCGTCAGCGGCGTGGGCACGTTCAACACCCTGTCCTACATCGCGCTGACCGGCACCGAGGCGATCAACGCGATGCTGGTGATCAGCCTCACGCCGCTGGCGATCGTCGTCGCCGCCTTCGCGATCGACGGGGAGCGGCCGGACGGGCGGCGGCTCGGGGCCCTCGCGGTGTCGCTCGCTGGCGTGGCGATCATCGCCGCGCGCGGCGACCCGGCGGCGCTGCTGGCGCTCCGGCTCAATCCGGCCGACGGCATCATCCTGCTCGCCGTGTTCGGCTGGGGGATCTACTCGGTGCTGCTCCGGCGCATCCCGCCCGGCACGTTCTCGCCGCTGGCGCTGCTCACGCTGACCGTGCTGTTCGGCCTTGCCCTGCTGCTGCCGTCCTGGCTCGCCGAGCTCGCGCTCACCGGGGCGGCGCCGCGTGCCGACCTGCCGACGGCGCTTGCCGTGCTCTACGCGGCGCTCGCCGCCTCGATCGGCGCCTATCTATGCTGGAATGGCGGCGTCGCGCTGATCGGCGCATCCGCCTCGGGGCCGTTCCTGCATCTCCAGCCGGTGTTCGGTACCGTCCTCGCGGTGCTGCTGCTGGATGAGGTGCCGCGGCTCTTCCACGGGGCCGGATTCGCGCTGGTGCTCGCCGGCGTGGCGCTGGCCGGACGTCCAGGGCCGCGATGAAGCGGCCGCCCTCGCCGATCCACGGGATCGGCTTCATGCTGCTCGCGACGTCGCTGTTCGCGGGCATGACCGCCTGCAACAAGGCCGTGCTGGCGCTCGGCGTGCCGCTGCCGATCGTGATGCTCTCGCGCGCGCTGCTGACCATGCTGCTGCTCGCGCCGTGGCTCGTGCGCAAGGGCGCGCCCTCGCTCGCCACGCGGCGGCTCTGGCTGCATCTCGGGCGCGGCGTCGCGGGGGTCTCGGCGATGGGGCTCAGCATCGCCGCGCTGACGCTGATTCCGCTCGCCGATGTGATCGCGCTCGGCCAGGCGCGACCGCTCTGGCTGCTGGTGATCGCGGTCGCGCTGCTCGGCGAGGCCGTGGGCTGGCGCCGGCCGCTCGCGGCCGCGATCGGTTTCGCCGGCGTGATGGTCATCATGTTCGCCGAGCGGCGGGCTGGGTCGCTAGGGCTCAACCCCGGCGCGCTGCTGGCAGTCGGAGCGTCGTTCTGCGGCGCCTGCGTGCTCGCGTTCGTCCGCACCCTCGCCTCGCTCGGCGAGCCGCCGATCCGGGTGGTGTTCTGGTATGGCATCGTCGGCTTCGCCGCCTGGTTGCCGCCGAGCGTCTGGTGGTGGCGCACGCCGAGCCTCACGGAGGCCGGCCTGCTGGTGGCCGCGGCCGGCTTCGCCACGCTCGGCGATCTGTGCGCAAGCCTCGCCGCGCGCCGGGCCGAGGCCAGCCTGCTGGCGCCCGTCGAGTTCGTCGCCGTGCCGATCGGCGCGCTGGTCGGCTGGGCGGTGTTTGCCGAGCGTCCAGGCTGGCCGCTCGCGGTGGGTGCCGTGCTGATGGCCATCTCGGTGGCCTACATCACCCGCCGTGAGGCCTATCTCCGCCGTACCCGGCAGCGCGGCCGGCGATGAGCGGTTGGGCGCTCGGGGCGGCGCTCGGTGCGCTGCCGACCGCCGTCGCGATGCAGTCGCGCGCGGCGACGCCCATCCTGGTCGTCACGGCGCTGGCGCTGGTGTGGGCTGAGCGGGCGCGGCTCGCGGCGGTAATGCGTGGCACCGTCGCGCTCTGGCCAGTCGGGCTGCTTGCCGGCTGGGGGATCGCCTCGGCCACGTGGTCGATTGCGCCGGACGTCTCGCTCGGGGGCGCCGTCCGCTTCGCCGCGCTGGTCGGGCTCGGCGCGCTGGTGGTCGGTGCCGCCGGCCTCCTCGACACCGTCTCGCGGCGCCGGGCGGGGAGGGGACTGATTCTCGGCGTGGCCGCCGCCTCGGCTGTGCTGATCGTCGAGGTGCTGACCGGTGGCGTTCTTGGCAATGCCGTGCGCCTGTTTCCGGAGCCGCCGCGGCGGGTGGATGGGATCAAGCCCGGCGCGTCGGTGCTGGTGCTGCTGCTGCCGCCGGCGATCGTGCTGTGCTGGCGCGAGGCGGGACGGGTCGCCGCGCTCTGCCTCGCTGCTGCGGGGGCGCTCGCCGTGCTCGCCGCGCCGTCCGAGGCCGCCCGCCTCGCCCTGCTCGCTGGTGCTGCCGGGGCCGCCGTGGCGCTCGCGCCGTACCGCACTGTCTGCCGGCTTGGCCCGCTGCTGCTCGCGCTTCTGGTGCTGGCCGGCCCCTCCGTGCTCCAGGCCACCGGCGAGGCCGCCGGCCGGGCCGGCCTGCTGCCACCCTCGGGCCTGCACAGGGTGGCGATCTGGGACTTCGTCGCCGCCCGCGCGGCCGAACGCCCCGTGCTCGGCTGGGGGTTCGAGACGTCGCGGGTCATGCCGGGCGGGCAGGCACGGGTCGCGGACGCGACCTTCGACCGGCTCGCCGCGCCCGGGCCGACGCGCGACGTTCTCGCGGCCATGCCCGACCAGTTCGTGCAGAACCTGCCACTGCACCCCCACAATGGTGGGCTTCAGGTCCGGCTGGAGCTCGGCATGATCGGGCTGCTGCTGGCTGCGGTGGGGGCGTGGTGGATCGGGCGGGGGATCGTGCGCGCGCCCACCCCGGTTGCGATCGCGGCGGGGGCCGGCACGGCCGCATCGGGGCTGGTGGTGGCGCTGGTTGCCTTCGGGGTCTGGCAGGCCTGGTGGGTGGGGTCGCTGATCCTGGCCGCCACCGCATGGCGGGTGTGTGCAGAGCAGCGCTGAGCTGCCTCCTCGGCGGCGTTGTCTGGTGGTCTGGACGCGGGGCCCATGCTTGCGACAACGAGACACGTGCAGCCGTCATGAGACCTGTGCGCGGGTGGCTTGGGTGGTGGCTGTTGCGGAGTCTGGAGCTGTGGCATGCGTCTCGCGTGCGCCTTGCGGCGTGCGCGAGGCGCAGTCCTCCAGAGCCTCGGCCAGCTTCACGTCGGACAGGTCGTGCCAGACCGCCAGCAGCAGCGCCTTGAACATCGAAAGCGGCGGCCAGGCGGGCCTCGCCCTTGGCAGAGCGATACAGCGGCGAGAGCAGCACAGCGATCGGCTGCCAGTCGATCAGCGACGACAGGCGCTCCAGCGTCGCGCCGCTGCGTGACGCGGCGTCAATGCCCAGCCTCTCCCGCCCGATCGCGCGGTGCGACATCGCCGTACTCCGTGCTCCCTCGCCGAGCAGGCAATCAGCGATAGCCGCACCACCCAAGCCACCCGCGCACAGGTCTCATTATCCGGGATCGCAGGCGGTTACGCGCCCGGCGAGCGCGAGGATCGGCTCAAAGACCCTTGGCGTAACGCCGCTGGGCGAGGCAGTCCGACCCGATCGGCCTGTACCGCTGCCGCGGGACGGCGATCAGTCGCGTCCCCGCGGGGGCGCCGGTGGCTGGCGGTGGCGGCATCAGCTCCGACGCCCGGCGACCTCCATGGCCTCCACAATCGTGGTCGCGCACGCCTCCGCGACCTCGTGGCGGTAGCGCTCGGACACGTTCGCGACCCATCCGGCCTTGACGACGAACTCGCGGCGCTGCCACCGGCTCTCCGCCTTCAGCAGCGTGAGCTGCGCCGGCTCCTGCTCCGCCCTGGCGACGCACAGCGGCGTGAAGGCCTGGACGATGGCCGCTTCGGCGCCGCTCGTGACCATCCGCCCGGCCGTTCCGCCGGTGACCCAGCCGCCCCAGGCGAAACCGACGATCATGGCGGCGACGGCGCCTCCGGCCGCGCCCCAGAGGGCGGGCTTCAGCGACACTGGCATTTTCATTGCACCGCTCCCAAGTTGCGGGTCTCGATCGCGCTTGTCCCGATCGAGGATCGATCCGCGTTCATCGGTTCTTATATGGGTTGCGCGGGTGCTTCGGAGAAGTAGCGAGCAGGTTTTTCTTGGCTCAGGAGTCCCACTACGTTGGGTGATGAGACGATTTAACCCGTCTCATGCGGAAGAATATGATTGATTTCAGTGGGATCGAAGAATTTTTTCCCCACATGTACTGCGGCGTGGGACCTCTGCCGGCCGTCCATGTCGGTCCGACGACGCTGATGCGTGGTGCCTGACCGCGGGGAGCGTCGGGGGATCGCTCACGCGGCTTCCCGTGAACAACGCAGGGGCGCTCTCCCGGGACCGGAGAGCGGCCGCAAGGACGGGTCCGCTCGCGGCACGCCGCGATCGATCCGCGCCTCAAGCCTTCGGCCCGCGCAAGCTCTCGACGATCCTGTGCCGCAGCCACCGCTCCGCCGGATCGCCGTCCGTCGCGCCGCGCCACGCCATCAGCACCGCGTTCGCCGGTGCCGGAAACGGCGTCGGATCGATCCGCAGGCCGCCATGCGCGGCGAGCGTCTCCGCCACCAGGTCCGGCACCGTCGCGAGCATGTCCGTGCCCGCCAGCACCAACGGCAGCAGCGCGAAGTCGGTCAAGCCCAGCACCACCTGCCGCGACCGGCCCATGCGCGCGAGTTCCTCGTCCACCACGCCCGACAGGTCGCCGCGATAGGTGACCAGCGCATGCGGCCGCGCACAGTACTCGTCCAGACCGATCGCCTCCGTTCCGGCATCGGCGCGCAGCACGACGAAGTGCCCCTCCACCAGCCGACGGCGCTTCGCGTTCGCGGGCAGGTCGTCCTCGACATACCCGACCACCATCGACACATCGCCGGACGCCAGCAGGTCCGGCGCGGAGCGATAGTCGGCATGCCGCACGGTCAGCGTGCAGCCAGGGGCCTCGCGCCGGAGCACGCAGGTCAGCACCGGTAGCAGCGGGATGGCGGCATCGTCCGAGCAGCCGATCCGGAAATGGCGCGTGTCGGTCGCCGGATCGAACGGGATCGACGGCGCGAGCGCCGCCTGCACGGCGGCGAGCGCCGGGCCGACACGCTCCATGATCTCAAGCGCGCGCGCGGTCGGCTCGAAGGCGCGGCCGGTGCGGATGAACAGCGGATCGCGGAACACCTCGCGCAGGCGGTTGAGCGCCCCAGAGGTGGCGGGCTGGCTGAGATTGAGCCGCTGCCCTGCCCTGGTGACGCTCCGCTCCTCCATCAGCGTGGCAAAGACGGTCAGCAGGTTGAGGTCGATCCGGTTGAGGTTCAGCTCGGGCATGACCGCATCCTGCCCGGACCCGCCCGGCAAAGGAACGGTACCGCCCGCGATGCCCCGAAGCAGCCTCCACCCCGGTGGATCGGCTACTCCAGCTTGAGACCGGCGGAGCGCACCAGCGCACCCCAGCGCGCGGCCTCCTCGGCAACGAAGCGCTGCGCCGCCTCGCCGCGCTCGGCCGCGGGCTCGAGCCCGGCCGCGGTCAGGCGCTGGCGCAGAGCCGCGTCGGCCAGCGCGGCATCGGTCGCGGCCGTGAGCCGTGCCAGGATCGCCGCCCCGGTGCCGGCAGGCGCACAGAGCACGAACCACTGCTGCAGCACGACCTCGGGGATGCCGGCCTCGGTCATGGTGGGAAGATCAGGCGCCAGCGCCGAGCGGTGCGGCGTGGTCACGGCGAGCGCACGCAGCCGCCCCTCACGGACATGCGGGAGCGTCTCGACCGGGCCGGCGAACATGAACTGGAGCCGTCCGGCCACAAGGTCGGCGACTGCGGGCGCGCCGCCGCGATAGGGCACGTGCTGCACCGAGACCGCTGTGGCGCGCGCGAACAGCAGACCCGTGAGATGCGCCGGCGAGCCGATGCCGGCCGAGCCGTAGGCAAGGCTGTCCGGCCGTTCGCGCGCGAGGGAGGCGAGCATGCGCGCATCCTGGGCGGGGACGGTCGGGTGCACGACCAGGATGTTCGGCGCGGTCGCGAGGGTGGCGACGCAGGCGAAATCGCGGACCGGGTCGTAGCCGGCGTTCGGATAAAGCGCCGGCCCGATCGCGTGAGTGGCGATGAATCCGACCACCAGCGTGTAGCCGTCAGGGGCTGCGCGCGCGACGCTCGCCGTGCCGATCGTGCCGCCGGCGCCCGGGCGGTTCTCGACCACGAAGGGCTGACCGAGCCGGTCCTGCAACGAGGCCGCAACCGACCGGCCGAGCAGGTCCGTACCGCCGCCCGGCGCGAACGGCACGATCAGCCGCACAGGCCGCTCCGGCCAGGCGGCGGCGGGCGCCCCCGGCAGGGCCATGACCGCCAGCGCGAGCATGGCGACGCGGAACACTGCGTTCATTGCGATCCTCCCTCTGCTGATGCGGCCGGCCTGTCGGCGGCCGCGACTGCTTCGGAAGGCTGGCGCGTCGCAGTCGATAGGGGAAATACTGATTGGGGTTGGCCACCATCCGAGAATCGGATTGTCGATGGATCTTCGGCAGCTGCAGGCGTTCCTCGCCATCGTCGAGGCCGGCGGCTTCTCCGCCGCGGCCCGGCGGCTGAACGTCAGCCAGCCGCCCCTGTCGATGCGGATCGGCGCGCTGGAGCGGGACGTCGGCGTGAGCCTGCTCCACCGGAGTCGCCCCCGTGTCACGCCGACTGCCGCGGGCGAGATTCTGCTCGCGCATGCGCGCCGTATCCTGGCCGCGACCGACCTCGCGCTGGCCGAGACCCGGCGGGCCGCCCGTGGCGAGGCAGGCCGGGTGCGGCTCGGCTTCACCAGCTCGGCCGCGCATGCACTGCTGCCGCGGATCATGGCCGCCGCGGCGCGATCGCTGCCCGGCGTGGCGCTCGACCTCCGGGAGATGCCGATCGCCGAGCAGCTCACGGCGCTGCGCCGCGGCGAAGTCGACCTGGCGGTGGTCCGGCCGCCGATCGCGGGCGGCGGCCTGCACACGCTCGCGCTTGGCATCGATCCGTTCGTGCTGGCGCTGCCGGCAGGACACCGCCTCGCGCGCCGGCGCAGCGTTCCGCTCGCCGACACGGCAGGGGAGCCTGTGGTGATGTATCCCTCCGGCTGGGCGGGCGGCTTCCGTGACCTGATCTTCAGCGCCTGTCGCGATGCCGGTTTCGTGCCGCGCGTGGTGCATGAAGTGGTCCAGGTCCACACGGTCCTTGCTCTGGTCGGGGCCGGGATCGGCGTCGGCTTCGTCCCACGATCGATCTCGGTCCTGGGCGCGCCGGGCGTCGTCTTCATGGCGCTGCGTCCGGCGCCCGCGACCCGCTTCGTCTTGGCGTTCGACACGGCGGTGGAGTCGCCCGCGCGTGACCGCCTTGCCGAACTGATCGTCGTCGTTGACGGAGCCGACGCTTCGGCCGCAAGTCCGGGCGCGCGTGCCGCCCCGGCCGGGGGCTAGTCAGGGGCAGCCCCGGAGAGGAGGATCGCGCCATGCCCCGCGCCGCGCTCAAGCGCACCGGAACCGCACTCGACGATGCCGACTGGCGCGCGGTCACCGCGCGGGACCCGTCCGCGCGCGGGCGGTTCGTGATCGGCGTCGTCACCACCGGCATCTACTGCGCGCCAGGTTGTCCTGCGCGGCTGCCCTCACGCGGCAACATCCGCCGGTTCGCGGACTGGCGCGCGGCCGAGGCGGCGGGGTTCCGCGCCTGCCTGCGCTGCCTCCCGAAGGCCGACGCGGCCGAGCTCACCGCCGTGGCAGTGGTGCGCGATGCCGTCGCAGCGATCGAGGCGGCCGAGACCAGGCCGACGCTCGAGGCGCTGGCGCAGCGTGCGGGCTACTCGCCGTTCCACTTCCTCCGCCTGTTCAAGGCGCAGACCGGGTTGACCCCGCGCGGCTACGCGGAGGCGGTGAGCGCGCGGAGACTCGCCGAGGCGGTGGCGGAAGGGGCAGGCGTGGCGGAGGCGGCGTTCGCGGCCGGCTATGGCAGCCTGCGCGGCGCCTATGCGGCGGCGGGCGGGATCACGCCCGGCCGCGCGCGGCGCGGCGGTACGGGCGAAACCATCACCGCCGCCTTCGCCGAGAGCCCGTTCGGCCCGCTGCTGGTCGGCGCGACCGGGCGCGGGGTGTGCTTCCTCGGCTTCGCCGAGCCGCGCGAGGCGCTGATGGCCGCTCTGCGCCGGCGTTACTCCAACGCGACGATCGTCGCGGACGACGCCGCGCTCGCCGATCACCTCGCCGCGGTGCTCGCCTTCATCGAGCGCCCGCGCGCGGGGCTGGCGCTGCCGCTCGATCTCCAGGGCACGGCGTTCCAGAAGCGTGTGTGGGACGCGCTGCGCCGGATCCCGCCGGGCGAGACGCGCAGCTACAGCGACGTCGCGGCCGCGCTCGGGCGGCCGGATGCGGTGCGGGCGGTGGCGACGGCGTGCGCGCGCAACCCGGTGTCGCTGGCGGTGCCGTGCCACCGTGTGGTCGGCAAGGATGGCGGGTTGCACGGCTACCGCTGGGGGCTGCCGCGCAAGCAGGCGCTGCTCGAGGCCGAGGCCAGCGGGGCCGATTGAACGTCGGGCTGTTCCTTGCGACCGCGGTGATGTGGGCAGCCGGATGGGTGGCCACGCGCCTGCAGGTGGATGTCGCCCCGGCTGCACCGGCGGTGGCGTGGCGGGTGATCGCGGCGGCGGTGATCCTCCAGACGGTGCTGCGCGCGACCGGGCGGCATCCGGGAACGCGCGCGCGTGACCTGCCGTTCGTCGCCTTGCAGGGGCTGGCGATGTTCTCCCTCAACAACCTGGTGCTGTACGAGGCGGTGCGGCACATCGCCTCGGGGCTGGTGGCGCTGGTGATGGCGTCCGTCATCCCGCTGAACGCGGTGGGGCTGAGGCTGTTCTACGGTGTGGCGTTCCGGCGCGGGGTGCTGGTGGGCGCGCCGATCGCCGCGGGCGGGCTGGCGCTGGTGTTCCTGCCGGAGTGGGAGACGCTGGCGCAGGTGGGCGCCTGGAAGGGGGTGGTGCTTGGCGCGGTGGGCAGTGTGATCGTCGCGGCGGGCAACATGGTGGCGGTGCGCAACGCGCGCGCGGGGCTGCCGACCTTTCCGCTGATCGCCGACGGACTGGTATTCGCGATCCCGCTCGCGGTCGCGGCGTGTTTCGTGCAGGGGGTGGGGATGCCGTTCCCGCGCGATGCCGGGTGGATCGGCGCGTTCCTCTATCAGGCGCTCGGGCTCTCGATCGTCTCGTTCTGGTGCTACTTCACCTTGCAGGCGCGGATCGGCCCGGATCGGTCGGCGTTCGTGCTGGTGCTGGTGCCGGTGATCGCGCTTGGTGTTTCGTCCGTGGTGGAGGGCTATGTCTGGACGCTGCCGGCGGTGGCGGGTGTCGCGCTGGTGGCGGCGGGGAATGTGCTGGCGCTGGGATGGAGGCGGTGAATGTCTGCGCAGGTCTTGGTGACGTTGCCGGGGGCGCTGCTGACGTTGTTTCCGGGTGCGGAGCGGCGTGTCGCCGTGGTTGCGGCGACGGTCGCGGAGGCGATGGATGCGCTGGATGCGCGCTGGCCGGGGATGCGCGATCGGCTCTGCGACTCGCGTCCTGCGATTCGCCGCCACATCAACGTGTTCGTCGATGGTGAGCGCGCCGCGTTGGAGACGCCCCTGCGCGACGGCGTCGATATCGTGATCCTGACGGCGATCAGCGGCGGTTGAGCTGCGGGTTCAAGGGATGGGGGTTCGGGGGAAGGGCCTTGCGGCCCTTCCCCCGCGCTTCTGCTATGCGACGGTCGCGCCGCGCGTATTCACGTGGAGCCGCTGCAACGACTTCGACGCAGAACCCGTCAGGCATCTCGGGCGGCTGGCAGGTCTGGAAGGCACGTTTGTTGGTCAGCCGAATGGTGTGTCGGATGCCGGTCAGGGTTGGCTAAAACGCAGCGTCGGGCCATGGTGCGGCGCAACCACGGAGGCATGGATGGGGATCACGGAGGCGCGCGGCCGCGGAGCCGGACGATGAGGTCGGCCGCTTTCGAGGGAGCGCTGCCCCCGGTCGCGTTCTGGTTTCTCCGCCACGGCGAGACCGACTGGAACGCCCAGTTCCTCAGCCAGGGCAACGTGGACATTCCCCTGAACGCGCGCGGCGTCGCCCAAGCCCGCGCGGCGGCGGAACTGCTGAAGGGGCGGGGGATCGTCTCGATCGTGCATTCGCCGCTGGGCCGGGCGCGCGACACGGCGGCGATCGTCGCCGAGGCGCTGGGCCTGGACATGGAGCCCGAAGACGACCTGCGCGAGGCCGCGTTCGGGGTGAACGAGGGCCAGCCCATGGGCGAGTGGTTCGCCGCCTGGGTGGAGGGCGGGTTCACGCCGGAGGGGGGCGAGCCCTTTGCGGTGCTCCGCGCCCGGGCGGTGGCCGGGATCAACCGGGCACTGGAGCGCCCGCCGGCCGTGCTGGTGGTCGGCCACGGGGCGTTGTGGCGCGCGGTTCGCGGGGCGCTGGGGCTGGAGGTGAACGTCCGCACCCCCAATGCGACGCCCCTGTATGTCGAGCCTCCCGCGGATGGCGGGCCTGCCTGGCGGCTGACGGCGCTTGCCGAGGCCGCGCCCCCGGCGTAGATAGCCCTCGCGCGGGCACCCCTGGAGGCCCGCGCTTGTCATTGCACCGACAGGAGCGAGCGATGGTCGAGGTCGTCACGATCGAGGCCGAGGCGCGCGGGCGGGCCGGCAAGGGGGCGGCACGCGCGACCCGGCGAGAGGGCAAGGTGCCCGGCGTCATCTACGGCGCGAAGCGGGATCCCAGGCTGATTGCCATGGATCCGCGCGTCATCATGCGGGAGCTGCATCGGCACGGCTGGCGCTCGCGCTTCTACGACGTGACGGTGGGCGAGGCGACCGAGCGGGCGCTCTTGCGCGAGGTGCAGTTCCACCCCGTGACCGACCGCCCGGAGCATGTCGACTTCCAGCGGCTCGCCCCGGGTCAGCAGATCCGCGTGGCGGTGGAGGTCGCGTTCCTGAACGAGGGGCTCTCGCCTGGGCTGAAGCAGGGCGGTGTGCTGAACGTCATCCGTCACGAGATCGAGGTGTATTGCTCGGTCGACGACGTGCCGGAGCGGTTCGAGGTCGATCTGGCCGGGCTGACGATCGGCACCTCGATCCACTGGAGCGCGCTGAAGGCGCCGGCCGGTGTGAAGCCGGTGATCGCGGATCGCGACTTCACGATCGCCTCGATCGCGCCGCCGACGAAGATGAGCGAGGCACCGATCGCGGCCGAGGCCGCCGCCCCCGCTGCTGCGGCGCCCGCGCCCCAGAAGAAATAGCGCTACGCGTGCATGCGCGGTTGGTGGGGCGACCGAATGCACGCGCGTCCACCCTCGCCGCTGCTGCTCTGGGTCGGGCTCGGCAATCCCGGCCCGGAGTACGCGCGCAACCGTCACAACATCGGCTTCATGGCGTTGGACGCGATCGCGTCGCGGCATGCATTCGCGCCGTGGCGCCATCGGTTCCGCGGCATGGTCGCCGACGGGACGATCGCCGGGCGGAAGGTTCTGGCGCTCAAGCCGCAGACCTACATGAACCTGTCCGGCGAGAGCGTGCAGGCGGCGATGGCGTTCTTCCGGGTACCGCTCGATGCCGTGACGGTGTTCCACGACGAGCTCGATCTCGCGGCCGGCAGGGTGCGGGTGAAGAAGGGCGGCGGGAACGCGGGTCACAACGGGCTCCGGAGCATCACCCAGCACTGTGGTGGCCCTGATTTCTGGCGCGTGCGGCTGGGGATCGGGCATCCGGGCGACAAGGAGCGGGTCACCGGCCATGTGCTGGGCGACTTCGCCAAGTCCGACCGGGAGTGGGTCGAGACGCTGCTGGACCGTGTGGCGGAGGCGGCGCCGTTCCTGGCCGACGGACGAGACGACAAGTTCATGAGCCAGGTGGCCGTCGGGAACGGGTCGGCTCCCCCCGGGCCTGCTAGATCCCCTCCCCAAGGGCCCGGCGGCGCAGTTCCTTGAGCCGATCCTCCGCGCCCGGCAGGCGCGGATGGATCGCGAGCGCCGCCTCGAACGCGCGCAATGCCGCGACCAGATCGCCGCGTGCCTCGTGCACCTGCGACAACCCGGCGAGGGCACCGAAATGCCGGGGCTCGCGCGCGAGCGTCTCGGCGATGTCACGCGCGGCGTTGTCGTGCTCGCCGCGCAGGAAGTAGACGGTCGCGCGCTTGTTCCAGCCCTCCGCCACC
>NZ_JBHYDW010000029.1:0-35192 GCF_051860475.1 Elioraea sp.
CGGACGTCTCGGGTCTCGGCGGGGATGTCGGGTTCTTCCGCCCGCGGATCGACGGCACCTTCTACCAGCCGCTCTCGCCGCTGCTCGATCTGCAGCGGACCTACACGCTCGTGCTGAGTGCCGGCGTCGGATACCTTGTCCAGTACGGCAAGCGCGAGCGCATCATAGACAATTTCTTCCTCGGCGGAGAGAACCTGCGCGGGTTCCGGCGCGGCGGCGCCGGCCCGCGCGATACAGTCACCGACGACTCCCTCGGCGGACGGCTGATCTGGACCGCCGGCACGGAGCTGCGCTTCCCGATCCCGTTCGTCTCCGACGACCTCGGCATCCAGGGCCGCACCTTCGTCGATGTCGGCGCGCTGAGCCGGCCGGGGTTCTCGGGCGCCAATGTGGTCAGCGACACGAGCCCGCGCGTCGGCGTCGGGATCGGCGTCGGCTGGCGGTCGCCTTTCGGCCTCGTGAACGTTGACCTGGGCTGGGCGGTGGTGAAGAAGAGCTTCGACAAGACCGAGCTTATCCGGTTCGGCTTCGGTACAAGGTTCTGATCATGGTGATGATCCGTTCAGCCCTCGCCTCGCTGGCGCTTGCTGCGATGCTGCCGCTTTCCACCCCGGTCCAGGCCCAACAGCAACAGCAGCAGTGGTTCGTGCCGGGGCAGCAGCAGCAACGCCCGCCCGCGCAGCAGCGCCCGCCGGCCCAGCAACGGCCCGCGGCGCAACGCCCGGCGACGACCGGCCAGGTGGCAGGGCCGACCGAGGCCGGCGCGCCGCAGCTGCCGCCGCTCGACCGGGCGCCGCCGCCGCCGACTGCCGTGATCGGCGTGATCGGTGCGCAGGAGGTGTTCGAGGCCTCGGTCGCGGTACGCGAGGTGCGGGCGACGCTGCAGCGCCGTCTGTCCCGCCTGCAGGAGGACTCCGCACGCGAGCAGCAGCGCTGGCGGGACGCCCAGCAGGCGCTCGCCACCGAGCGCGGCAGGCTCACCGCCGAGCAGCTGCGCGAGAAGGAGCGCGACCTCCAGGAGCAGATCACCAACGGCCAGCGGGTGCTGCGCGAGCGCAATGCTGCGATCCAGGCCGCCGGACAGAAGGCCCTCGCCGAGGTGGAGCGGGTGATGCTCTATGTGATCCGCCAGGTCGCCGAGGCACGCGGGCTGACCATGGTGGTGCAGCGCCAGGCGATCGTGCTCGCGGTCGAGGAGCACGATATCAGCGAGGCGGTCGCCAACCAGCTGAACCGGGCGCTGACCTCGGTACCGCTCGATCCGGATCCCGCCGAGGCGCAGGCGCCGACCCCGCCCGCCCGCCGCAACTGAGCCCGCCGTGACCGGCGACCCCCGGTTCTTTCCGGGCGCCGGCCCGTTCACCGTCGCGCGGCTCGCCGAGGCGGCCGGGGCTGAGCTGGGGGGCGAGGCCGATCCCGGCCGGCCGGTCGCCGGCATCGCGCCGCTCCACGCCGCCGGTCCGGACCGGATCGCGTTCCTCGACAACCGGCGCTACGTGCCGCTTCTGCAGAAGTCGCGGGCGGGAGCCTGCATCCTCGACCCTGCCCATGCGGCGCAGGCGCCGGCTGGCATGGCGCTGCTGCTGACCGGCAAGCCCTATCTCGCCTGGGCGCGGATCGCCGCCCTGTTCCATCCGCCGTTGCCGCCGGTTTCAGGCATCCACGCCTCGGCGACGGTCGCCGCGGACGCGATCCTCGGACCGGGCGTCGCGGTCGGCCCCCGCGCGGCGATCGGTGCGGGGACCGCCATCGGTCCGCTCGCCGTGGTGGGCGAGGGTGTGGTGCTCGGGCGGGACTGCCGGATCGGCGCCGGCGCAGCGGTCAGCCACTGCATCGCCGGCGACCGCGTCGTGCTGCACCCCGGCGCCAAGGTCGGCCAGGAAGGGTTCGGCTTCGCCGAAGGCCCGACCGGATTGGTCACCGTGCCGCAGCTCGGCCGCGTGCTGCTCGGCGACGACGTCGAGATCGGCGCCAACGCCACGGTCGACCGCGGCTCGTCGTCCGACACGGTGGTGGCATCCGGCACGCGCATGGACAACCTGGTGCAGATCGGGCACAACGTCCGCCTCGGTCGGTGTTGTGTGGTCGTCGCCCAGTCGGGCATCTCCGGATCGACAACCCTGGGTGATTTCGTGGTCGTCGCGGCGCAGGCCGGCGTGACCGGGCATCTCCGGATCGGCCGGCGGGCGCGGATCGGCGCGCAGGCCGGGGTGATGGAGGATGTGCCGGACCGCACCGATGTGCTCGGCAGTCCCGCCCGCCCCGCGCGCGAGTTCTGGCGGGCCGTGGCCACACTGTACCGGGCGGCGCGCGAGGGGCGACGCAAGGCGGATTGACGATGGACGGGACGGACGCGGCCGCGACGGCGGAGCCCAAGGCCGACACCAGGCGGATCGAGGCGATGGACATCGCGCGCATCATGCACGCGATTCCGCACCGGTTCCCCTTCCTGCTGGTGGATCGGGTGGTGGAGGTGGTGCCGAACGTGAGCGCCATCGGCATCAAGAACGTCTCGATCAACGAGCACTACTTCCAGGGCCACTTTCCCGCGCACCCAGTGATGCCGGGCGTGCTGATCATCGAGAGCATGGCGCAGACCGCGGCGGTGCTGGTGGTCGAGACGCTGGGTGGTGATGCCGCCGGCAAGCTCGTCTATTTCATGATGGTCGAGAACGCGAAGTTCCGTCGGCCCGTGGTGCCCGGCGATCAGATGCGCATCCATGTCCGCAAGGACCGCAACCGCGGCAATGTCTGGAAGTTCTCGGCCGAGGCCAAGGTTGACGGACAGGTCGTGGCCGAGTCCAGCTTCGCCGCGATGATCCTGGACCGCTGAAGCGATGCCCGACATCCATTCGACGGCGCAGGTCGCGCCCGGCGCGCGGCTCGCTGAGGGCGTGCGGATCGGCCCGTATGCCGTGATCGGCGCGGACGTCACGATCGGCGAGGGCACCGAGATCGGGTCGCATGTGGTGATCGAGGGTGACACCACGCTGGCGCCCGGCGTGCGGGTGATGCCCTTCGCCACGATCGGCCTGCCGCCGCAGGACGTGAAGTACCGGGGCGAACGGACGCGGGTCGAGATCGGACCGCGCACGCTGGTGCGCGAGCACGCGACCATACATCGCGGCAGCGTCGGCGGCGGGCTCACGCGCATCGGCGCGGACTGCATGATCATGTGCGTCGCCCACGTGGCGCATGATTGCGACCTCGGCGACGGCGTGATCGTCGCCAACAACGTGATGTTCGGCGGCCACGTGAAGGTCGGCGATGCCGCCTATATCGGCGGCGGCGCGGCGATCCACCAGTTCGTGCGCATCGGCCGCAACGCCGCTGTCGGCGGCATGAGCGGTGTCGAGGGCGACGTGATCCCGTTCGGCCTGGTGATGGGCAACCGCGCGCGCCTGAGCGGGCTCAATCTGGTGGGACTCAAGCGCCGCGGCTTCCTGCGGGCCGACATCAACGCGCTGCGCGCCGCGTTCCGGCTGCTGTTTCGTGACGAGAACGGCACCTTCGCGCTGCGGGTCGCCGAGGCGGCGCGCCGCCATGCGGCCGACGCGCTGGTGCAGGAGGTGATCGGCTTCATGCGCGCCGGCGGCAGGCGCCCGCTCTGCCGCGCCGCCGGTCCGGCCGAGCTCGATCTCGGCGAGGAGGCCGAGACCAACGGGGCGGTCGAGACCGCCGCCTGATCCGTGACCGGGGCCCCGCTCGGGATCATCGCCGGCGGCGGGGCTGTCCCCGCGCAGCTGGCCGCCGCCGTGACCGCCACCGGCCGGCCCGTGTTCGTGCTGGCACTCGAGGGCCACGCCGACCGTGCCGCGCTTGCACCATTCCCCCATGCAACCATCCGGCTCGGCGCGGTCGGCGAAGGGCTTCGGCATCTGCGCGCGCACGGCGTCACCGATCTCGTGCTGATCGGCACGGTGCGCCGGCCCTCGCTGCTCACGCTGATGCCCGATGCGGAGGGCGCGAAGCTGATCGGAAGGATCGGCCGCGCCGCCTTCGCCGGCGATGACGGGCTGCTGTCGGCGATCGTGCGCGTGCTCGAGGAGGAGGGATTCCGCGTGCACGGCGCCCACGCCGTGATGGCGGGACTGACCGCGCCCGAAGGCGTGCTGACCGCGCGCGCGCCAAGCCCCGCCGACGAGGCCGACATCCTGCGCGGCGCCGCGGTGTGCCGCCTGCTCGGCGAGGCCGATATCGGCCAGGCGGTGGTGGTGCAGCAGGGGCTGGTGCTCGGCGTCGAGGCGATCGAGGGCACCGACGCACTGCTCGCGCGCTGCGGCAAGCTGCGCCGCGAGGGTCCGGGCGGCGTGCTGGTCAAGCGCGCCAAGCCCGGCCAGGAGCTGCGCGCGGACCTGCCGACGATCGGCGTGCGCACCGTCGAGGGCGCGGCCGCGGCTGGGCTCTCCGGCATCGCGGTCGAGGCCGAGCGCACGCTGATGCCCGACCGTGCCGCGACCATCGCGGCGGCCGATGCGCGCGGGCTCTTTCTTGTCGCCCGCCGCTTCACGCCCTGAGCGCGTCCGCCTACTCTGCCGGCCTCATCCGAGGAGGGACTCCATGAGCGACGGCCGTTTCCTGCACACCATGATCCGGGTCGGCGATCTCGACCGCAGTGTGAAGTTCTACACCGAGCTGCTGGGCATGAAGGAGCTGCGCCGGCGCGACGTGCCGGACGGCAAGTACACGCTCGCCTTCGTCGGCTACGGCGACGAGTCTTCGAACGCCGTGATCGAGCTCACCTACAACTACGGCGTCGAGACGTACGAGCTCGGCAACGGCTTCGGCCATCTCGCGATCGGCGTGCCGGACATCAAGGATGCGGTCGAGAAGGTGCGCGCTTCCGGCGGCAAGGTCACCCGCGAGCCGGGGCCGGTCAAGTTCGGCACCACCGTCATCGCCTTCGTCGAGGACCCGGACGGCTACAAGATCGAGCTGATCGAGCGCAAGCCGTCCTGAGGCGGCGATGGACCCGCGCGACCGCTGGTTCGAGGACTACCGCGAAGGCGAGACGATCGGGTTCGGCGACCGCACGGTCACGGCCGAGGAGATCATCGCCTTCGCGCGCGAGTACGATCCGCAAGCGTTCCATCTGAGCGAGGAGGGCGGGCGCGCCACACCCTATGGCGGGCTGATCGCCTCAGGCTGGCACACCGCGTCCATGACCATGCGGATGCTGGTCGATCACGTGCTGTCGCGCCATGGCCTCGGCTCACCCGGGCTGGACGAACTGCGCTGGCTCGCCCCGGTCCGGCCGGACGACCGGCTCTCCTGCCGCGTCACCGTGCTGGAGGCGCGGCGGTCGCGCTCGAAGCCGGATCGCGGCATCATCCGGCAGAAGGTCGAGACCTACAACCAGAAGGGGGAGCAGGTTCTGTCCTGGACCGCGGCAGGGCTGGTCCGCTGCCGTACCCCGGCGCCGGACATCGCCGGCTGATGGCGTTCGTCCACCTGCGCGTCCATTCCGCCTATTCGCTGTCGGAGGGCGCGATCAAGCTGGAGGCGCTGCCCGCACTCGCGGCCCAGTCGGGCATGCCGGCGGTGGCGCTGACCGACACCAACAACCTGTTCGGTGCGCTCGAGTTCTCCTCCGCCTGCACCAAGTCCGGCATCCAGCCGATCCTCGGCATCGAGCTCGCCCTCGCTCGCGAGGGAGCGGAGGCGACGTCTCTGCACACCGATCCCGTGGTGCTGCTCGCGAAGGACGAGGCAGGGCTTGCCAACCTGATGCGGCTCGCCACGTGCGCGCATCTCGATCCCGCGCCGGGTAGCCCTCCGCACGTGCCGGTCGCGACGCTGCTGGATCACGCGGACGGACTGCTGCTGCTCACCGGGGGGACACGCGGCCCGCTTGCGCGGCTGCTGCTCGACGGCCAGGAGGCGGCGGCGCGGCACTGGCTCGACCGCCTCGCGCACCGCTTCGGCGACCGGCTCTGCATCGAGCTGCACCGCCACGGCATGGCCGAGGAGCGGGTGGTCGAGCCGGCGATGCTGGCCCTCGCCGATGCGCTCGGCCTGCCGGTCGTCGCGACCAACGACTGCTTCTTCGCCACGCCTGCAATGCATGAGGCGCACGACGCGCTGCTCTGCATCGCCGACCGCCGGCTGCTCTCCGAGGAGGACCGCCGCCGCGTCACGCCCGAGCACTGGTTCAAGGACGAGCCGGCGATGCGTGCCGCCTTCGCCGACCTGCCAGAAGCCTGCGACAACACGGTGGCTCTCGCGCGCCGCTCGGCGGTGATGGCGCGGCCGCGCGACCCGCTGCTGCCGGTCAGTCCCAAGGTCGCGCCCGGCCGCACGGAGGCCGAAACCGTCCGGGCGATGGCCGAGGCCGGGCTCGCGCGACGGCTCGCAGCACTCGGCGTGGACGAGGCAGGTGCGACGCCGTACCGCGAACGGCTCGACTACGAGCTCGGCGTCATCGAGGCGATGGGCTTCGCCGGCTACTTCCTGATCGTCGCCGACTTCATCCAGTGGGCGAAGGCGCAGGGGATTCCGGTCGGGCCCGGTCGCGGCTCGGGCGCCGGTTCGGTCGCGGCCTGGGCGCTCGCGATCACCGATCTCGATCCGACCCGGTTCGGTCTGCTGTTCGAGCGCTTCCTTAACCCCGAACGCGTCTCGATGCCCGACTTCGACATCGACTTCTGCCAGGACCGGCGCGACGAGGTGATCGCCTATGTTCGGCGCGAATACGGCGCCGATCGCGTCGCGCAGATCATCACCTTCGGCAAGCTCCAGGCGCGCGCGGTGGTGCGCGATGTCGGCCGCGTGCTCGGCCTGCCCTTCGGCCTGGTGAACAGGATCGCCGAGCTGATCCCCAACAACCCGGCCAAGCCCGTCACCCTCGCGCAGGCGATCGAGGGCGATCCGATGCTGCGCGCGCTGCGCGACGAGGATGAGCAGGTGGCGCGGCTGATGGAGATCGCGCTGCAGCTCGAGGGCCTGTACCGGCACGCCTCGACGCACGCCGCCGGCGTGGTGATCGGCGACCGGCCGCTGATCGAGCTCATCCCGCTCTACCGCGATCCGCGCTCGGAGATGCTGGTCACGCAGTACTCGATGAAGCATGTCGAGCAGGCGGGGCTGGTGAAGTTCGACTTCCTCGGCCTGACCACGCTCACGATCCTGAGGCGCGCGCATGACCTGCTGGCGAGCCTCGGCATCGAGGTCGACCTCGACCGGCTGCCGCTCGACGACACGCGCACCTACGCGATGCTCCAGCACGGTGACGCAGCCGGCGTGTTCCAGTTCGAGAGTCAGGGCATGCGCGACGTGCTGCGCCAGATGCGCCCTGACCGGTTCGAGGACCTGATCGCCGCGGTGGCGCTCTACCGCCCGGGTCCGATGGCGAACATCCCGGCCTATTGCGCACGCAAGCACGGCGAGCCCTGGCAGCCGCCGCACGAGGCGATCCACGACATCCTGGCCGAGACCTACGGCATCATGGTCTACCAGGAGCAGGTGATGCAGATCGCCCAGGTGCTCGCCGGCTACTCGCTCGGCGGGGCGGATCTGCTGCGCCGCGCGATGGGCAAGAAGATCCGCGCCGAGATGGAGAAGCAGCGCGCCGTGTTCACCGAAGGCGCGGTCGCGCGCGGCATCGAACCCGCCAAGGCTGCCGAGATCTTCGACCTGATGGAGAAGTTCGCCGATTACGGCTTCAACAAGAGCCACGCTGCGGCGTATGCGCTGGTCGCCTACCAGACCGCATGGGTGAAGGCGAACCATCCGGCTGTGTTCCTTGCCGCCTCGATGTCGCTCGCGATCGCCAACACCGACAAGCTTGCCAGCCTGAAGTCCGAGGCCGAGCGGATGGGCATCGAGGTGCTGCCGCCCGATGTGAACGCTTCGGACGCCGACTTCCAGATCGAGCGCGGCACGGATGGCGGCCTGCGCATCCGTTACGCGCTGGCAGCCGTGAAGAAGGTGGGCAAGGCGGCGATGCAGGGCGTGGTGGCCGAGCGCCAGCGCGGTGGGCCGTTCCGCTCGATCGCGGATTTCGCCGCGCGCGTCGATCCGAGGCTCGTGAACCGGATGCAGATCGAGTATCTCGCGCGCGCCGGCGCCTTCGACAGCATCGAGCCGAACCGCCGTCGCGTCGCCGAGGGGGCGGAGGCGGTCATCAGGCGTGCGGCCGCGTCGTCGGAGGATCGCGCAAGCCACCAGATCGGCCTGTTCGGCGGCAACGGCCCGGAACCCCTGCGTCTGCCCGAGGTGCCCGACTGGCCGATCATGGAACGGCTGGCGCACGAGGGCGAAGCGGTCGGCTTTCACCTCACCCGGCATCCGCTGGATGCGTATCGCGCGGCGCTGCGCCGGCTCGGCGTCGTGCCGTCCTCGGCGATCGCCGCGCGCGCGGCCGCGGGCGGCGGACGGTTGAGGCTCGCGGGCTCCGTGGTGGCGGCGAAGGAGCGGCCGACGCGCACCGGCTCGAAGATGTGCTGGCTCCGGCTCTCGGATGCCTCGGGCAGCTACGAGGTGACGCTGTTCAGCGAGGTGCTGAGCCGCGTGCGTCCGCTGCTGGTCGCCGGCGAGCGGCTGCTGGTCACGGCGGATGCGCGCGCCGAGGGCGAGGCGGTGCGGCTCACCGCGGTCGATGCCGAGAAGCTCGACCCGGCGGTGGCGGCCGCCGGCACCGGGCTCAAGGCCTGGCTCGCGGACACGGCGGCGATCGCGCCGATCAAGGCGCTGCTGGGCGCGGCCGGGCGCGGGCGCGGCCGGGTGATCCTCGCGCCCCGCCTGCCGGCCGGGCAGGAGATCGAGGTCGCGCTGCCGGGAGGGTTCGCGGTGTCGCCGGCGCTGGTGCCGGCGATCGCAGCCCTGCCGGGCGTGCTCAGGGTCGAGGAGGTGTAGCGCTACCGGGCGTCGAGCAGCTCGGCGATCGCGATCCCGGCCTCACCGGCGACTGCGTAGAGCAGATAGAGCCGTCCATCCTCCTCGAAGACCGCCGGATCGCGGAGCTGGTTCACCCGGTGGTTGATGGCGCCGCGGAACGACGGCTCGATCGGCAGACCGGCCCCCTCCCAGTCCAGCTCGGGACGCAGCAGCGCGGCGGCGGCGCCCGCGGTCCAGCCGGTCCAGTCGCCGTCAAGGTCGATCGTCGAGACCAGGATGTGCTCCGGCGCGTCGCCGACGCGGGTCCAGAACACGAACAGCGTGTCGGCGCGCCTGAGCAGCGCGGTGTGGCGCTGGGTCGGTTCGAACAGGGTCGGGCCGCGCTCGAAGCCGGTCAGCCCGTCGGCGGAGCGGAACAGGATCCCGGGCATCGCCAGCGCATAGGTCCAGCCGCGATGACGGAAGGCGCGGAAGTAGGACGGGCCCAGCAGCTCGGGCAGGGCGCTGAAGTGCAGCCCGTCCGGCGAGAGCGCGACGCGGGTCCGCTGGCTGCGATAGCCCGCGAGGCCGTGGAAATACATCACGATCCGTCGGTTCACCGCGTCGACATGGATATCGGGCGAGGCGATATGCGGAGTTACGGCGTCCTCCGCGCCGGTCGGGATGCCGTGGGTACCGGGCGGCGGCTGGCCCGGAAGGGAGGCGGGCGCATCGGACGGAGCGTCGTCGGGCAGCGGCTCGGTCGGGAACAGCGACTCCGCGAGGTCGAGCGCGCCCGGCGGGTGGATGCGCCACGGTCCCTCGATCGCGTCGCTGAACGCGAGCCGGATGTAGCGCCCCTTGTGGTCGGCGAAGTAGAGGTAGTAGCGGCCGAGCCGGTTCCGCACCCAGTCGGGCACGCGGATCAGCGACGGGCCCTGGATGTTCGCGCCCATCCGCGCGTCCATGCCAGGCCGGATGATCGGGTTCCCGGGCAGGCGCCGCACGCGCCAGGGCACGGACACGGGCGTCAGCGCGCCCGGGCGAGCACCCGGTCGGCCCAGGCTTCCAGATCGCGGGCGGACTGGTTCACGGTGCCGACCTGGCGATGCAGCGCACCGAGCCGGGTCGACAGCCCCACCGCGCCGCCCTCCAGTGCATGCACCGCTGCCCCGAGCTGGCCAAGGCTCTCCCTGAACCCGGTCATGGCCGCGCGCTGTTCGGCGAGCGCCGCCTCCAGCGAGTCCAGCGCAGCCGTCAACCGGTCGCTCCCGCCATCGCGCGTGCGGATGCGTTCGAGCGGAAACGGAATGACCTGCCCCGTGCTGTCCTGCTGCATCGATCCGCTCCCCCGTGACGCTTCGATGGTTAATGAGACGTTAAGCGCGGGGGCAAATCAATCCCCGCGTGTGTATGCAGGTCGGGTCATCCCAACAGCAGCCCCATCAGCGTCGCCGAGAGGATCACGACAACGGCCAAGGTCAGCAGCCGCCGGAGCCAGAGATAGCGCGACGGCACGAGCCCCTCGCGGCCGCCGCTCTCCTCCGCCGCCCAGACGCCGAGGAACCCGGCGATCAGCACCGTCAGCCCCGCCCAGGCCGGCAGCAGCAGTGCGCCCCAGCCGACCAGCGCCGGTACCACACCAAGGGTAAGGCGCGTGCGCGCGTGCCGTGTCTCCGCCTCGGCCGTAGCGGCCAGCGCCAGCCCCCAGTGCACCGCACCGAGGAAGGCGAGGATTACCGCGCCGTAGGCGATCAGCGCGGCGAGCGCGAGGCCGCGCCAGGAGTCAGGGCCGATGAACGCGCCGGCGGCGCAGGCGGCGAAGGGGATCAGGCCGCCGAGGCCGAGCCAGAAGGTGGGGAACGGGAGCCCGCGCGCCATCACCCGGAGACCGCAGCGATTCGGCGGAGGGTCTCGTCGCGGCCGAGCGCGGCGGCGACGTCGAACACCGGCGGCGAGGTGGTCGAGCCCGTGAGTGCTGCCCGCAGCGGCATGGCGAGATCCTTCAACTTCAGCACCTTGGCCTCCGCATGCGCACGGGTCGCGGCTTCGAGGGCGTCGGGCTCCCACGCGATCCCGTTCCATGCGCTGGCCAACTCGCGGAGTGCAATCCGCGCCTCCGGCGTCAGCAGGCCCTCCGCCTTCGGCTCCATCGGCAGGGGCACCGTGCGGACGAGGAATGCTGCGGAACCCGTCAGGTCCTCCAGGGTTCGGGCACGCTCCTTGAGGCCGGGCATGAGCTTTGCGATGCGCGCGGCGGTGATCGCGCCGACCGCGCCCTCGGTGCGGTGCGCCAGCCGCTCCAGCACCAGCCTGGTCAGCCGGTCGTCGTCCGCACGGCGGAGCCAGATGCCGTTGAGGTGCGCGAGCTTCTGGTAGTCGAAGCGCGCCGCGGCGCGGCCGACATCGGCGAGGTCGAAGATGCGCGTGGCCTCGTCCAGCCCGATCACCTCGATGTCGCCGTGGCCCCAGCCGAGCCGCAGCAGGTAATTGGCCACAGCCTCGGGCAGATACCCCTGGTCGCGGAAGTCGAGCACCGAGACGGCGCCGTGGCGCTTGGAGAGCTTGGCGCCGTCCTGACCGTGGATCAGCGGGATGTGCGCGAAGGCGGGGCGCGTCCAGCCCATCGCGTCATAGACCTGGCACTGGCGGAAGGTGTTGGTCAGGTGGTCGTCGCCGCGGATCACATGGGTGATGCCCATGTCGTGGTCGTCCACCACCACGGCGTGGAGGTAGGTCGGCCGCCCATCCGAGCGCAGGATGATCATGTCGTCGAGCTCGGCATTCGCGACGCGCACGGTGCCCTGGACAAAATCATCCACCACCGTCTCGCCCTCGCGTGGCGCTTTCAGCCGGATCGCTCCGGGCACCCCGGGCGGCGCCTCGGCGGGGTCGCGCTCCCGCCAGGTCCCGTCGTAGCGCGGCGGACGGCCTTCGGCGGCCGCGCGCTCGCGCATCGCCTGAAGCGCCTCGGGCGTCTCGTAGGCATAGTAGGCGCGCCCCATCGCCACGAGCTGGCGCGCGACCTCGGCATGGCGCTGCTGGCGCGCGCGCTGCGACACCGGCGCCTCGTCGGGCGGGATGCCCAGCCAGGCGAGGCTGTCGATGATCTGCTCGACCGCGCCCGGCACCTCGCGCGCGGTGTCGGTGTCCTCGATCCGCAGCAGGTAGCGCCCGCCATGGCGGCGCGCGAACAGCCAGTTGTAGAGCGCGGTGCGCGCGCCGCCGATGTGCAGGAAGCCTGTGGGCGAGGGGGCGAAGCGGGTGACGACGGACATCGGGTCTCCTCCGGGCGCGGTCGCTTAGCACGCAGCCGGGGCGGCTGTAGAGTGCGCGTCATGGTTGCAGTCCCATGAGCACCGTCGCGCTCGCCCGGTTCGGGGTGCTCGACCGCGCCGGGCTGCACGACCGTATCGCTGCCGCGACGATCGGGCTGGCCGCGGGCGAGCGCCCACGCCTGCTCCTCTGGCTGCCGGTGGCGATGGCGGTTGGTGTGGCGGCGTATTTCGCGCTGCGCGCCGAACCGTCGCTGTGGGTCGGAGCGCTGGGGCTTGCGGCAGGACTGGCGGCGGTGACCGTGTGCCACCGCGCGCGACGCGGCCTGCCGGCCGCGATCGCCGTGCTCGCCGTTGCGGTCGGGTTCACGGCGGCGCACCTCCGCACCGCCACGATGCCGCCGGCGATCCACGAACTGCCGTTCCGCGCCCTTGTGGCCGAGGGCACGGTCGCCTCTGTCGACGTGCTGCCGGACGGGCGGCGGGTCCGCCTGACCTCGGTCCAGCTCCTGTCCGACATGCCGCCGTTGCCGCGCGACATTCGCCTGCGCCTCGCCGCCGGCGACGCGACGCCGCTGATGCCGGGCGACCGCGTGCGGCTGCGCGGCCTGATCCGCCCGCCCGCGCCGCCGGCCGCACCGGGCGCGTTCGACTTCCAGCGCATCGCCTTCTTCGATCGGCTCGGCGCGGTGGGTTTCGCCCTGGGGCCGGTGGAGATGCTCGCCCCCGCCGTCGCCTCCTCGGCGGGCCAGCGTCTGGCGGCGCTGCGCCAGAGCGTGGTCGCGCGCACGCTCGCCGCCGTGCCGGGCACCGAGGGCGCGGTCGCGGCTGCGCTGCTCACCGGACAGCGCGGCGCGATCCCGGCCGGAGAGCTCGCGCGCATCCGCGACTCCGGGCTCGCGCATCTGCTTGCGGTCTCGGGGCTGCATGTCGGCATCGTCGCTGCGCTGGGCTTCCTGCTGGTGCGGCTGGTGCTCGGCCTCTGGCCCTGGGCGCTGCTCCACCTGCACGTGAAGAAGATCGCGGCAGTCGCTGGAATCATTGGAGGTCTCGGCTACATGCTGCTGACCGGCAGCCAGGTGCCGATGCAGCGCGCGATCGCGATGGCGGCGCTGTTCGCGCTCGCCGTCGTCCTGGACCGCACGGGGATCGGACTGCGCGCGCTCGCGCTTGCCGGCTGTGCGGTGCTGCTGATGCAGCCGGAGGCGCTACTCGGGCCGTCCTTCCAGATGAGCTTCGCCGCGGTGCTCGCGCTGATCGCTGCCTGGGAGGCCGTGCGCGGCACCTGGCTGTCGCCGAGCGGGCACCGTACGCTGCTGGTGCGCGCGGGGTACGCGGTGCTGGCGCTCGCCTTCACCTCGCTGGTGGCCTCGGCCGCGACCGCGCCGTTCGCCGCGTTCCACTTCCAGCGCGTGCAGGTCTACGGGATCGCGGCGAACGCGGTCGCCGTGCCGCTGACCTCGGTCTGGGTGATGCCCTGGGGGATGGCGGCGCTGGCGCTGATGCCGTTCGGGCTGGAGGCAGTGGCGCTCCGGCCGATGGCGCTCGGCATCAGCGGGATCCTGGCGGTGGCTCGCGAGGTGGCGTCCTGGCCGGGTGCTGCGCCACAGCTGCCGGCGATGCCGGGCTGGGGCGTCGCCGCCTGCGGGCTCGGGCTGTGCTGGCTTTGCCTCTGGCGGACACGGCTGCGCCTGTTCGGCATGCTGCCGCTCGCGGTGGGGCTTGCCTCACCTTGGCTCGTCCGTCCGCCGGACATTCTGGTTTCGCCCGACGCACGGCTGATCGCGATCCGCGCTGAGGGGGCGCTCCACGTGCAGAGCCTGCCCGGTGCCAGCCGGTTCGTGCGCGGCATCTGGGACGAGCGTTCGGGCGGGCTCCCCTTTGTGCCACTGCCGCCGGCCGGCGTGCCGGCGCAGGCGATCGACTGCACGCCGGGCGCCTGCCCGATCGGCGGGGGGGCGGTGCTGCTGCGCGGCGACCCGCCGGGACGCTGGTGCGGCCGCGTCGCGGTGGTGATCTCCGCCGAGCCGGTGCGGGCGCGCTGCGGCGGCTCGACAGTGATCGACCGGTTCTCGGTCTGGCGCGACGGCGCGCACGCGGTCTGGCTCGGCGATCAGCCCGCGGTCCTGTCGGATCGCGCCTGGCGCGGCGAGCGCCCTTGGGTCGCGCCCGTGCCGCGCACCCGCGCCCAGCGCGAGGCCGATGCCCTGCCGCCGGCGCCGCGCGACGAGTAACCCTTCCTCAACACGCGCCGTGCATGATCAGCGTCGGAGAAGACCGATGCCCCCGATCGCCGACACCGATCCCGGCTGGTACCGCGCCCAGAAGCGGCTTCTGGACGAGGTCGAGCACGGCGTGCGCGAGGCCAACCGCGCGGTCATTGGCCAGCGTGTTCCGGAACTTACCCGCGACTCGTTTCTCCGCCTTGCCACCGTGGTGGCGCGCCTGCGCGCCGAGTATCTCGCCGCGGCCCTGTTGCTCGGCAAGGAGACGCGCGGTGCCGTCACGGGCGAGGAGGTCTCGCGACTCTCGACGCTGCGCAGCGCCTATGACGAGGCGCGGATGGCGTTCGAGGCGCTCGAACGCGCGGTCAGCCGCGGCTATGTCGACATCGCCGATCCGCGGCTGGCGCGCACGCCGTTCTGACGCGGTCGCCCGTCAGCGGATCAGCAGCCACGCGAACGCGAGCAGGATCACGACGATCGACAGCAGGATCACGAGTCCGACCAGGATGCTCTGTTCCCGGTCATGGACATCGTCGGTCGTCCTCCGCTCGCGGCGGGTCTTCGGGTTCTCCATGCTCCTGTCCCATCCGTCTCGGCATCCGGGGACAGAACGTCGGCCACCATGGCGGGTTGCCTCGGCGGGCCAAGCCGAGGGTCCCGGGCTCTACTCCCCGGCGAGCCGCATCGCAGGCACAGGGCCGGCGAGCCGCATCAGCCCCGAGACGTCGCGCGCGGCCGCCAGCCCCAGCAGCGCCTCGGCCAGTGCGGCCGCGCGCTCGTGGCCCATCACGCGGTCGACGAGACCGTGGAACTTCGCCGCAAGCTCCTGATCCGTCAGGAAATTGTCGGGCTCGCCCTTGGGCACCACGACCTTGCGCGAGACCGTACCGCGCGTCGTCGTCACCGTGACCTTGCCGGACATGTTGGCGGGGAACTCGGCCTCGATATCCGGGTCGTGCGCGCAGCGGACCTTGCGGGCCAGGGCACGCACCTCCGGGTCGTCGAGCAGGCGGTAGCTGTCCCAGCCCATCGCCCCGGTGGCGAGCGCGGCGGCGACCACGAACGGTCCGCTGAACTGACCGTCCACGACGTTCCTCGGCTCGATCTTCTGCTCGTGCGGCGCGCCGATCAGCAGCATCCCCTTGGCCGGCAGCCCGACCGTGACCGACGAGATCGCCTCCGCTGCCAGCCCGTGTTCGGCCCTGAGCGCGATCGCGGCGTCGATCGCGGCATGGCCGTAGCGGCAGGACGGATAGGGCTTCACGGCGGTGCGCATGGTCTCGAACACCTCGCCGAGCCGATCGAGCACGCGTTCAGGGGTGGGTGAGGGGGCATAGGCGCGCAGGAACCCGTGCTGCCCCTCGATCGCCTCGGCGGCGCCGCGGAATCCCTCGCGCGCCAGCATCGCCGCCGCCAGCCCCGACAGTGCCGACCAGCCGACCTGGAACCGCTTGGTCCAGGCGCCGTTGGCGAGGAACTGCAGACTTCCCGCGGCCTGGCTCAGCGCGATGCCGAACGCATCGGCGATCGCGTTCGCCTCCAGCCCGAACACCCGGCCCGCCGCGGCGGCCGCGCCGAACGCGCCGCAGGTGGCGGTCGGGTGGAAGCCGCGATCGTAGTGATCGCCCGCCGGCAGGGCGAGCGCGAGCCGGCAGGTCACCTCGTAGCCGGCGACGATGGCGGCAAGCGTGTCCGCGCCCGTGGCCCCGGTCAGTTCCGCGGCGGCGAGCGCGGCCGGGATCACCGGCGCGCCCGGATGGAGGCTGCCGGCGGCGTGCGTGTCGTCGAAGTCGAGCGAGTGCCCAAGCACACCGTTGAGCAATGCCGCCCCGGCCGGGGTGTAGCGCATCGCATCGCCGAACACGGTCGCCTCGCCGCCGCAGAGCCCGAGCGCGCGCACGGCGGCAATCAGGGCCGGTGTGCTCTCGGCATCGTGGCGCGCGCGCACCATGTTGCCGACCAGATCGAGCGTCAGCGCGGCTGCGCGCCGCAGCACAGGCTCGGGCAGGGACGCGGGCCTGATGCCGGCACACCATGCCGCAAGCTCGTTCGTGACTGCCGCCATGGCCGTTCCTCCCGCCGGTTCTCCTGTCCGTGACACTCTAGAAGGGGATGCCCTGGCGGGCCAGGGAGGGTGACGCCATGGCACCATCAGCGATTGACCCCGCACGCGCACCGCGCCTAGCGTTGCTCTGACAACAAGAGCGGGGGAGGAGCGCATGCGCCGTCGCGCCATGCTGGGAACGGCCCTTCTGTCGGCGCTTGCGCCCTGGGCATCCGCCCACGCGCAGGCCTGGCCAAGCAAGCCGATTCGCCTTGTCGTCGGCTATGCCCCGGGCGGCACCACCGACATCCTCGCCCGCCTCGTCGCCCCACACCTCGCGGCGGCACTCGGCCAGCCGGTGGTGGTCGAGAACCGGCCGGGCGCGGGCGGCAATGTCGGCACCGCCGCCGTCGCGCGCGCCGACCCGGACGGATACTCCCTGGTGATGGGGACGGGCGGGACGCTGACGATCAACCCGGCGATCTACGCGCAGATGCCGTTCGACCCGCAGAAGGACCTCGCGCCGGTGTCGTTGATCGCGGCGGTGCAGAACGTGATGGTGGTGAATGCCGCACTGCCCGTGCGCAGCGTCGCCGAGTTCATCGCCTATGCGAAGCAGCGGCCGGGACAGGTGTTCTTCGCCTCCTCCAGCGTCGGCTCGGCCTCGCATGTCGCGGGCGAGCTGCTGAACATCCTCGCCGGGGTGCAGATGGTGCACGTGCCCTATCGCGGCAGTGCGCCGGCGCTCGCCGACCTCGTCGCCGGCCATGGCGTGCAGGTGACGCTCGACAACCTGCCGGCCTTCATCGGCGCGATCCAGGACGGGCGGCTGCGCGCGCTCGCGGTGACGGGGGCGAACCGCTCGCCGGTGCTGCCCGATGTGCCGACGATGCAGGAGGCCGGGGTGCGCGACTTCGAGGTCACGACCGTCTTCGGGCTGCTGACCACCGGCGGCACGCCGCCAGAGATCGTCGCCCGGCTGCATCGCGAAACGGTCGCCGCGGTGCGCCGGCCGGAGATTACCCAGCGGATCAAGGATCTCGGCGCCGAGCCGGTGGCGAGCACGCCGGCGGAGTTCGCCGCCGTGATCGCACGCGACATCGCCACGTGGCGCGACGTCGTCCGCCGGGCGGCGATCCAGCCGATCTGACGCCTGCACGTCGGGATGTGATCGCGCTTTCGTTGAGCCCTGCGCCCGACGGTGGCAGACAGGAGGGGTGATCACGACTCGACCCACCCGCCGCGCTGTGATCGGCGCACTTGCAGCGACCGTCGCGTCCGGCACGGGCGCGGAGGCGGCCGCACCGTTCGACCGCTGGCTTGCCGATCTGCGGGCCGAGGCGCGGCGAACCGGCATCAGCCAGGCGACCGTGCAGGCGGCGCTGAGCGGCATCGGACCGATCCCGCGCGTGATCGAGCTCGATCGGCGCCAGCCCGAGCGGCGGCTCACCTGGGCGGAGTACCGCGACCGCGTGGTGGCCGAGCCGCGCATCGGCAATGGCCGCCGCGCCTTCACCGACAACCGGCTTCTGCTCGACGCGCTGGAGGAGCGGTTCGGCGTCCCCGGCCGCACGGTGACGGCGATCTGGGGCATCGAGACCAATTACGGCGCGACCACCGGGGGATTCCCGGTGATCCAGGCACTCGCCACGCTCGCGCATGACGGACGGCGCTCGTCGTTCTTCCGGGCCGAGCTCCTGAGCGCGCTGCGCATCCTCGACCAGGGCCATATCGCGCTCGAGCGCATGACCGGCTCCTGGGCCGGGGCGATGGGCCAGCCGCAGTTCATGCCCGGCTCGTTTCTGGCCTATGCGGTGGATTTCAACGGCGACGGGCGGCGCGACATCTGGGACAGCCGCGAGGACGCGCTCGGTTCGATCGGCAACTACCTCGCGCGCGCCAACTGGCGCGCCGGCGAGCCTTGGGGCTTCGAGGTGCGGCTGCCGGCAGGCTTCGACACGGGGCTCGCCGACGGGCGGGCGATGCGGCCGCTCTCGGCCTGGAGCGCGCTCGGCGTGCGCCGCGCGGGCGGCGGCCCGCTCGGCCAGTCGGAGATCCCGACCGCGATCGCCGCGCCCGATGGCGCCGGCGGGCAGGCCTTCGCGATCCACCGCAACGCCCAGGCGATCCGGCGCTACAACAACAGCATCTACTACGTGCTGGCGGTGGGGCTGCTGTCCGACCTGGTCGGCTGACGCCGCCGCGAGGAGACGCCATGGCCTCGATCCGGACCACCCGACGCGTCCTGCTCGGCACGGCCGGCGCGCTCGCCGTCCTGCCGGCCGCCGCCCAACGGGGCGGACAGCGCCAGCCACAGCGCGCGGCGCCCGCCCCGCCGCCGGCCACGCCCGCGGCGACCCCGCTCGGGCCCATCGACACGCTCGCCCGGCACGCGCTGATCGTCGATTTCGCGACCGGCGCGACCCTGCTCGAGAAGGACGCCGACGTGGCGATGCCGCCCGCCTCGATGAGCAAGCTGATGACCGCCTATGTGGTGTTCGAGCTGCTGCGTGCCGGGCGGCTCCGGCTCGACCAGCAGCTGCCCGTGAGCGAGCGCGCCTGGCGCATGGGTGGGTCGAAGATGTTCGTCGAGGTGAACACCACGGTGAGCGTCGAGGATTTGCTGCGCGGCGTGATCGTGCAGTCGGGCAACGATGCCTGCATCGTGCTGGCCGAGGCGATCAGCGGCAGCGAGGAGCAGTTCTCGGAACTGCTGAACGAGCGCGGCCGCGCGATCGGGCTGACCAACAGCACGTTCCGCAACTCGACGGGCTGGCCGCACCCCGAGCACCGGATGAGCTGCCGCGACCTGGCGCTGCTCGCGGCCCGGCTGATCCACGACTTCCCGGACTACTACCGCTACTACGCGGAACGGTCCTTCCGGTTCAACAACATCACCCAGGAGAACCGCAATCCGCTGCTCTACCGCACTATCGGGGCGGACGGGTTGAAGACCGGCCACACCGAGGAGAGCGGCTTCGGCCTGACCGCCTCGGCGGTGCAGGACGGGCGGCGCGTGATCCTGGTGGTGAACGGCCTGCCGTCGATGCGCGCCCGGTCGGAGGAGTCCGAGCGGCTGATGCGCTGGGCCTTCACGGAGTTCGAGAACGCGCGCCTGTTCGGCGCCACCGAGACCGTGGAGGAGGTGCCGGTGCACTTGGGCGCACGGGCGACGGTACCGCTGATCGCCGGGCGCGATCTCGTCGTGACCGTGCCGCGGCAGTGGCGGCGCAGCGCCCAGATCGCCGTGCGCTATGTCGCGCCGGTGAAGGCGCCGGTGGTTCGTGGCGCCGAGCTCGGCCGGCTCGAGATGTCGGGTCAGGGCGTGCCGGCGATGTCGATCCCGCTCTATGCCGGGATGGACGTACCGATGCTGGGTTTCCTGCCGCGCATTCTCGGCGGCGTGCGGACCCTGGTGCTGGGGTCGTAGCGGCTCAGGCTTCCGTCGGCGTGTTTTCTCGACACCGGCGGGCCTGCGCCGTGTATACTGAAAATTCATAACGACCGGATCCAAGGGAGGCGCCCATGACATCGCTTGGACCACGTCGCCTTGCAATGGCGGTGCTGACATTCGCGATGGGCAGCGTAACGTTCTCCGCCGAGGCCCAGCAGATGCGCGATACCGA
Organism: Elioraea sp.; assembly: GCF_051860475.1. Classification (NCBI taxonomy): domain Bacteria; kingdom Pseudomonadati; phylum Pseudomonadota; class Alphaproteobacteria; order Acetobacterales; family Elioraeaceae; genus Elioraea; species Elioraea sp. The sequence continues at coordinate 19,985 of NZ_JBHYDW010000029.1, forward strand.
GCAGCGTCTGCTGCGCGACCTGCAGCGTACGGCCTCGTTCCGCGCGCTCGTGCCTGTCCGCCGCGAGATCACGCGACTGGAATTCGCGGGCTCCGTGCTGCCGGGCGACCTGGTCTATGGCGCCGAGCCCGCGGAGATCGCCGTCGTCCCGCGCGTGCTGAGTGCGACGCTCGCGCGCAACTGCGCGAGCGGCGAGACGCGCGCGGTCGAAGGCACGATGTCGGGCGCGTTCACGGACTCGATGTCGCTCACGACCACGCATGGCTGGGAGATCGGCGGATCGGTGCAGTTCAGGGCCGGCTGGCCCGCGGCCGACACGACATGGACGGTCAACGCGAGCTACAGCGGCTCGGTCGCGAGGGCCACCGACGAGAGCGAGACCTGGAGCGTCAGCCAGGGCTGGAGCTCGCCGGTGCTGCCCCGCACCGAGTTCGACGTGCAGCTCCAGGTGATCCAGCAGCAGATCGAGGGCCAAGCCTACACGCTTGATCTGGAACTGCGTGGCCCGGCGGTGATCCATCACCGGCCTGTGCTGAACTGGGTCGCCTCGCGCGGGGCGATCCCTGCGGGCGCGGTGATCGCCGGACGCGAGGAATCCCCCACGACCGGCCGCATGCGGGATTTGCCCGTCTGCCGCGCGCGCTACGCCGGCACCACCCATCCCGGGAAGGTCGTGGCCGGGCGCTGCAACATCTCGTATGGCGGGGATGAGCACGAGATCATGTCGTTCGAGGTGCTGGTCGCCGATGCGGGCGCGGTGGCATGGGAACATCACCGGGGCGGCAGCACCAATGCCGAGCACGGCGTGGTCGCCGGGCAGGAACGGCGCGATGACCAGCATGAGGGCAGGCTCTATGTGTGCCGTGCCGAGCATCGCGGCGGGACGCATCCCGGCAAGCTCGTGATCAATCACTGCATGTTCGGCTATGGCGGCAGCGAGATCCAGGCCAGCAGCTACGAGATCCTCACCTTCAACCAGGACCGGACCGCCTCGTTCCGGGTCAACCTTCAGGACCATCTCTCCGCGGCCCAGCGCACGTTCCGCGTGGAGGGTGAGTTCCGCGGCACCAAGGCGCTGAGCACGACGATCGTGTTCGGCGAGTCCCGCGCGGTCGATCAGGCAGGCTGCCCTGCCGCTGTGGCGACGCCGGTTGCGCGCGCGGCGGAGACGCCGGCCGCGCGCAGCGTCTCGGTCACACGGACGGAGCCGGGTGCGGTCGCCATGGCCGTGTCCCCGTCGCAACCGGCCGCACCGGCGCCGATCGTGGGGCAGGTGTACAGCCGTGCCGATGTCAGCGCCGGCGCTCCGGAGCAGGCGGAGCTCGAGGCGCGCTGGTTGCGGCTCGAAGAGCCCCACATGTTCGGCGCCGACGTGCTGGCGCTCCAGGAGGCGCTGCGCGAGGCCGGCTGGCCGATCCGGGCCGACGGGTTCCTCGGCCCTCGGACCGACCAGGCACTGCGCCATTTCCAGCAGGCGAACAACCTCGTTCCCGACGGCATCTTCGGGCCACGGACGCAGTCGGCGCTCGGGTTCTGAGCGACGGCAACGGCCGGCCCGCTTGGCCGTCGCGCGAACCCGGCTAGTGTGTCGGCATGGCGCGCGGGGTGTTCCTCACGATCGAAGGGGGCGAGGGGGCCGGGAAATCGACCCAGCTCGCACGGCTGGCCGAGGCACTCCGGCAGTCGGGGCGCGAGGTGGTGGCCACGCGCGAGCCCGGCGGCACCGAGGAAGCGGAGGCGATCCGCGCCCTGCTGGTCGGTGGCGCGCCGGGCCGCTGGGACCCGGTCGCCGAGACGCTGCTGCACTACGCCGCCCGCGCCCAGCATGTCGCGCGGCTGGTGCGACCGGCCCTGGAGCGCGGCGCGGCGGTGCTGAGCGACCGCTTCGCCGACAGCACCATGGCGTATCAGGGCTTCGGCCAAGGGGTGGCGCACGAGACGATCCGGGCCATCCACGCGGCATCGCTCGGCCGCTTCGCGCCAGATCTGACGCTGATCCTCGACCTGCCGGTGGACGCCGGACTCGCCCGTGCGGCCGGCAGGCAGGCGACCAACCGCTACGAGCGCTTCGATGTCGCGTTCCATGCGCGCGTGCGCGAGGGGTTCCTGACGATTGCGCGCGAGGAGCCAGGCCGCTGCGTGGTGATCGACGCGTCGGGTCCCCCCGATGCCGTGTGGGCCGCGATCGTCGCGGCGGTGAGCGGGCGGCTCCGGCTCGATCTCGAGGATGCCGCGTGAATGGCCAAGGCGCCGCCGCCGCCGGTCGAACCCGAGCTGTCGCCGCGCCATGCCGGGGCGCTGATCGGGCATGACGCCGCGCTGCGGGCGTTCGCGGATGCCTGGACAGGCGGGCGGCTGCACCATGCCTGGCTGATCGGCGGGCCGGCCGGGATCGGCAAGGCCACGCTCGCCTTCCGCATCGCCCGTTGGGTCCTCGCCGGCGGTCCCGACAGCGGACCGTCGCTCGCCCTCCCGCCGTCCCATCCCGCGTTCCGCAAGGTCGCGATCGGCAGCCACCCCGACCTCGCGGTGCTGGAGCGGAGCGAGAACGCCCGGACCGGGCGCATGCGCACCGAGATCGTGGTGGACGACGTGCGCGCGCTTGCCGGCTTCCTGCGCCTGACCCCGGCGGAGTCCGACTGGCGCGTGGCGATCGTCGATCCGGCCGATGACCTCAACCGCGAGGCGGCGAATGCGCTCTTGAAGATCCTCGAGGAGCCGCCGCCGCGGGCGCTGCTGCTGCTGGTCGCGCACGCGCCGGGGCGGCTGCTGCCGACCATCCGCAGCCGCTGTCGGCGGCTGATGCTGACCCCGCTCGCCGAGACCGAGGTCGCCTCCCTGCTCGACACGCTCGCGCAAGAGGTGCCGCTGCCGGAGCGGCGCGCGGCGGCGGCGATCGCACGCGGCTCGATCGGCCGGGCGTTGACCATGGCGGGGGAGGGGGCAGGGGCGCTGAAGCAGGCGCTCGACCGGGTGATGGACGGCCTGCCAGAGGTCGATCTGGTGGCGGCGCACGCGCTTGCCGACAGCCTCGGCCGGCCGGGTGCGGAGGAGAACTTCGCGCTGTTCATGGATCTCCTGCGCGACGCCGTGGCCGCACGCGCGCGGGCTGCGGCGACCGGCGCGCCGGATCGGATCGCAACCCTGCGTCCGCTTGAAGAATGGGGGTCGGTGTGGGAGAACCTGGGCCGGCTCGCGCGCATCACCGCCGGGCTGACGCTCGACCGCAAGCAGGCCGTGCTTTCCGCCGTCATGGCGCTCCGGCCCGGCGCGGTTCCCGACATGCCCTGAGCCCGGACCGATGGCAGACGCCGCCCGCACCTACGTCACCACGCCGATCTACTACGTGAATGACGTGCCGCATATCGGTCACGCCTACACAACGCTCGCCTGCGACGTGTTCGCGCGCTTCATGCGGCTGGACGGCCGCGACGTGTTCTTCCTCACGGGAACCGACGAGCACGGCCAGAAGGTGGACAAGGCCGCCGCGGCGGCGGGCATGGCGCCCAGGCCCTTCACGGACAAGGTGTCGGAGAACTTCCGCGCGCTCGCCGCGGCAATGGACATCTCGAACGACGACTTCATCCGCACCACCGAGCCGCGCCACTACCGCGCCTGCGAGGCGCTGTGGCAGCGCATCCACGCCGCGGGCGATCTCTATCTCGGCGACTACGGCGGCTGGTACGCGGTGCGCGACGAGGCGTTCTACCGCGAGAGCGAGACGACGCTGCAGCCCGACGGCACGCGCATCGGCCCGTCGGGTGCGCCGGTGGAGTGGGTGAAGGAGCCGTCGTGGTTCTTCCGCCTCTCCGCCTGGCAGGAGCGGTTGCTGGCGTTCTACGCGGCGAACCCCGACTTCATCGCGCCCGAGAGCCGCAGGAACGAGGTGATCTCGTTCGTGAAGTCGGGGCTCGAGGATCTCTCGGTCAGCCGTACCTCGTTCGCCTGGGGCGTGCCGGTGCCGGGATCGGACGGCCACGTGATGTATGTCTGGCTCGATGCGCTGACGAACTACATCACCGCCGCCGGCTTTCCCGACGAGACCGATCCGCGCTGGAGGTTCTGGCCGGCCGATCTGCACATGGTCGGCAAGGACATCCTGCGCTTCCACGCGATCTACTGGCCCGCCTTCCTGATGTCCGCCGGCGTCGCCCCGCCCAAGCGCGTGTTCGCGCACGGGTGGTGGACGGTCGAGGGGCAGAAGATGTCGAAGTCGCTCGGCAACGTGGTCGATCCGCACGCGGTGATCGGCGAGTTCGGGCTCGACCCGTTCCGCTTCTTCCTGCTGCGCGAGATCCCGTTCGGCGCCGATGGCGACTTCTCGCGCCGCGCGATGATCCGGCGGCTCAACATCGACCTCGCGAACGAGTTCGGCAATCTCGCGCAGCGCACGCTCGGGTTTGTGGCGCGCAATCTCGACGGGATGCTGCCGAGCCCGGATGTGCTGAGCGGCGATGACGAGGCGCTGCTGGCGCAGGCGAAGGGGCTGCTGCCGGTGATGCGCGTCGAGATGCGGCGGCAGGCGTTCCATGCAGCGCTTGAGGCCGCGTGGCAGGTGGTGCGCGAGGCGAACGGCTACATCGACCGCCAGGCGCCGTGGAAGCTGCGCAAGGCCGATCCGGTGCGCATGGGCACGGTGCTCTGGACGCTCGCCGAGACGCTGCGCCACCTCGCGACCCTTCTCCAGCCGGTGATGCCGCGCAGCATGGCGCACCTGCTTGACCAGCTCGGCGTGGATGCGCGCGACCGCGATTTCGCAGCGCTCGCGCGCCCGCTGCCTGGTGGCCACGCCCTGCCGACGCCCGAGCCGCTGTTCCGCAAGGTCGAGGACAGTGAGGGGCAGGGGACGTGATGCTGATCGACAGCCACTGCCACCTCGACCACTGGCGCGAGGAGGAGATCCCCGGCGTCGTGTTGCGTGCGGCCGAGGCGGGCGTGCGCACGCTGATCACGATCGGCACGCGGCTCGTTCAGGCAGCGACGGTGAAGCGCATCGCCGAGACCTTCCCAGACGTGTGGTGCACGGTCGGCATCCATCCGCACCAGGCGGCCGAGGCGCCGATGCCCCCGGTCGCGGAATTCGTCGCGCTCGCGGATCACCCCAAGGTGGTCGGGATCGGCGAGGCCGGGCTCGACTACCACTACGACCGCGCCCCTCGCGACATCGCCGCCGAGGTGTTCCGCCGCCAGATCCGCGCCGCCCGCATCACCGGCCTGCCGCTGGTCATCCACGCGCGCGACGCCGATGCCGACCTCGCCGCGATTCTGAGCGACGAGCACGACCAGGGGGGCGCATTCCCCTTCGTGCTGCACTGTTTCTCCTCGGGCCGCGCGCTCGCCGAAACGGGGGTGGCGCTCGGCGGGTCGGTGAGTTTCTCGGGGATTCTCACCTTCAGGCGTTCGGACGAGTTGCGCGCGCTCGCGCGCGACCTGCCGGCGGATCGTCTGCTGGTCGAGACCGATGCGCCGTTCCTGGCGCCCGAGCCGTTCCGCGGCAAGCGCTGCGAGCCCGCCATGGTGGCGTATACCGCGGCCGCGCTCGCGGCGGTGCGCGGCGTCTCGGTGGCGGAGATCGCGGACCTGACCACCGCCAACGCGGCGCGGCTGTTCGCGCGGCTGCGCCTGCCCGAAGCCGTCTCCTGATGCGCGTCACCGTGCTTGGTTGCGGCGGGTCGGGGGGCGTGCCGGTGATCGGCGGGCTCTGGGGCGCCTGCGACCCGGCCGAGCCGCGCAATCGGCGGCTGCGCGGCTCGATCCTGGTCGAAACCGGCAACGCAACAATCCTGGTCGATGCCAGCCCGGACCTCCGCACGCAGCTGCTCGCCGCGGAGGTCCGCCGGATCGACGCGGTGATCGTCACCCACGCGCACGCCGACCACGTGAACGGGCTCGACGACCTGCGCTACGTGAACCGGCTGATGCGGGCACCGATCCCGCTCTATGCCGACCGCACGACGTTGGACGAGTTGCGGCAGCGCTTCGGCTACGCGTTCCTGCCGCTGGACGGGCACGGCTACTATCGCCCGGTGCTGGAACCCCGCGAGGTCGTCGCCGGTGCGGCCTTCGAGGCTGCCGGTGTGATGGTGCTGCCGATCGCCCAGGACCACGGCTTCATGCCGAGCCTTGGGCTCCGCTTCGGTGCCTTCGCGTACTCGACCGACGTGGTCCGGATGGGCGAGGCGGCGTTCGCCGCGCTTGCCGGCATCGATACCTGGATCGTCGGCTGCTTCCAGGAGACACCGCATCCGACCCACGCGCACCTGCCGCTGGTGCTGGAGTGGATCGCGCGCATCGGGCCGCGACGGGCCGTGCTGACCCATATGAGTGAGCGGCTGGACTACCGGGCGCTCACCGCAAAGCTGCCACCCGGTGTGGAGCCCGCGCATGACGGCCTGGTGCTGGAGCTTGCCGACCACCCTCCGGTGCCCGCATGATTTTCCATAATTGCCATTATCGGATTTTATGATGCGGAGTCCGGACGACCCTTCCACGCCCCCAGCCGATGCCGGCACGGCCACGCTGCGCCTGATCGCCATCATGGCGGCGCTGCGCGATCCTGCCCGCGGCTGCCCCTGGGACAGGGAGCAGAGCTTCGACACCATCGCGCCCTACACGATCGAGGAGGCCTACGAGGTCGCCGACGCGATCAGCCGCCAGGACTGGACGGCGCTCAAGGACGAACTCGGCGACCTGCTGTTCCAGGTCGTCTACTACGCGCAGATGGGCGCCGAGGACGGGCGCTTCGACTTCGCAGCGATCGCCACCGCGATCGCCGACAAGATGGTGCGCCGCCACCCCCATGTGTTCGGCACCGAGAGCCGCGCGGACGCGGACGTCCAGACCCAGGCCTGGGAGGCGCAGAAGGCGGCCGAGCGCGCCACACGCGCCGAGACCGGCGTGCTGGACGGGGTGCCGACCGCCCTGCCCGCGCTCACCCGTGCGCTGAAGCTCGCGCGCCGCGCCGCGCGGGTCGGTTTCGACTGGCCGACGGCCGACGCCGTGCTGGACAAGCTCGCCGAGGAAACGAAAGAGCTTCAGGACGAGATCGCTGCCGGCGCACCCTCGGATCGCCTCGCAGATGAGGTCGGCGACATGCTGTTCGTGCTGGCCAATCTCGCCCGCAAGCTTGGGCTCGACCCTGAAACCTGCCTGCGCCATGCCAATGGCAAGTTCGAGCGTCGCTTCCGCGCGATCGAGCAGGCGCTTGCGCGTGAGGGAAAATCTCCGTTCGACACCACGCTCGACGAGATGGAGGCGCTCTGGACCGCGGCGAAGCGGGCCGAGACCCGCTGATCGCGGTGTCCGACGGATCCGGCACGGTCCGATCCCAGATCTGGCTTCTGCTCGGCGTGGTCTCCTTCGCCTGGGGCTCGTCGTTCCTGCTGATCAAGCTGGTGGTCGAGGCGATGCCGCCCTTCGCGCTCGCCGCCGCCCGGTCGGGTGTGGCCGCGGTCGCGCTGGCACTCTGGCTCGCGCTTGGTCCGCGCCGCGCACCCGCGTTCCGCCTGCGCGACGCGCTGATCCTCGGCACCACCAATGGCTGGTTGCCGAACGTGCTCACCGCCGTGGCCGTGGCGCGGATCGACACGGCGCTCGCGGCGATGATCCAGGCCGCGACCCCGCTGATGGTCGCGCTGATCGCACATCGCGTGCTCGCCGCCGAGCGGCTGACCGCGCGCGCCGCGCTCGGGCTGGCAACGGGCTTCGGGGGCATCGGCCTGCTGATCGGCCCCGACGCGATCGCCGGCGCGACCGCCACGGTTGAGGGCGCGGCCGCGATGCTGGTCACGGCGCTCTGCTACGCGGTCGGCACCGTCTATGCCCGATGGATGCGGCCACCCGATCCGGCCTCGCTCGCCTGCGCGCAGCAGGCGGTGGCGGCGGTGGCCGCCGGGCTGCTCGCGAGCGCGGTCGAGCCGGCCTCCGCCTGGACGCAGCCCCTGCCCGTCTGGGGCGTGATGCTTGCGCTTGGCGCCTTCGCCTCCGCGCTGCCGATGGCGTTGTTCCTGCGCCTGCTGATCCTCGCACCGGCGGCGCAGGCGGCGACGGTCGGCTATCTCCAGCCCGTCTGGGCGGCGGCGCTCGGCATCCTGGTGCTCGGCGAACGCCTCGGACTCGTGACGCTGCTGGGCGGTGCGGTGGTGCTTGGCGGCGTTGCGCTGGTGGTGGAACGGTCCGTCAGCCCGGCGCCACGACACTGACCGGCGCAGGCGCCGCCTCCCGCCCGACAACCAGCGTCTGCAGCGCATCGACGGCACCGCGTGGCGGCAGCGTGAGCATCAGCAGGTGCTCGTGGTGCTCGAGCCGGATCCAGCGCGCCGCGCGCAACGCGGCGAGCAGACGCTGCCCCTGCATCGGCACCGTGACCTGCATGGTGTCAGGCTCCACCATGCGCAGATGCGCCGGCCAGCGTGCGCCCGAGGGGAGGCGCAGGGCCACCGGGTGCGTGCCGCGCTCGTCGAGCGGCCAGGGCATCCCCTCGATCTCGATCACCACCGCCTCGCCGCCCGGCGGCATCACCATGATGCGAAGCCGCGCACCGGAGAGCTCGGTCCCTTCCAGCACCGCGGCCTCGGTGCCGGAGCGGCGTTCGAGCCCGAGCCGCCAGGAGAGGTCGCCAGTCTCGATCCGGTCCATGATGCCGAGTTGACGACGGTGGGCCACCGAGTGGTGTGATCCCGGTCACACACCCCGCCCTTGCCATGCCGCAAGAAGGAACGAACCGGTGACTGGCAGCACCGAGCCGCACGAGAGCGAACCACAATGGTCTGCGGAGGGCGCGTTCGTCACGCAGCTCGCGCGTCGGGCGACGCCCGAGCGCCGGCCGACCGGGAAGGCTCGGCTCTTCATCGCGATCACCTGGATGCTCGCGTTGGTGTGCGGCGGCGCGGCCGCGGCGATGGTCGTGATCTGGATGCTCGCGCCGCCGCTTCGGCTGCTTGTGCTCGACACCGGCCTTGCCCTCGGCCTCGGGACGCGGGTGGAGGATGTGCAGGTGGTCGGGCTCGGCTGTGGCCGCCAGGCCGTCGGCGGTGGACGGTTCCGCACGGTGCAGACGGTGTGCGATGTGACGGTGCTGCGGGACGGCGCGCGACTCCGGCTGGAGGTGCATGGCGCCGGCGCGATCACGCGCGATCAGATCCGCGGCTTCCGCACCCTTGGCGGGGCGCTGGGCGCGGTGTGGTCTCCCGGTGTGCTGTTCGGGCGCTGGCTGAACACGGCGCCGATCCTGATCGGCCTCGCCCTGACCGGCGGGATCGCCGTCGCCGCCGTGTCGAGCCTGCCGCGCCAGCACCGCCATCTGCGCGTGCTGCGCGACGGGGTGCCCCGCGCGGTCGATCTCCTGCGCCACCGCCTCATCGGCCCGCCCGGCCGTGCCCGGCTCTGGGGTGACATCGCCTTCGACCTCCACGGCGGGCGCTGTCGTCTCGCCTGCGCGGTGGACGGCACGCCGCTGATGCTCGACGGGCTGGTGACGCGCGGCATTGCGCTCGTCACGCCCGGCGGAGCCGCGGAACCGCTGCTCGTCGGCGGGGCGCCGCTTGTGTTCCCGGAGGAGGAGCGCGCCTGGATCGCGGCGGAGGCGCACGCCCTGGCGACGGTGTACCGGCCTTCCGCCCCCTACCTCGCCGCGCTCGCCGGGTCGCTGCCTCCTGGGCCGGAGCGGGACTACATCGCAGGGTACTCCGCCCTCTGGCACGCGACGGATCCTGCCGTGGTGCTGGCGGCGCAGGCGCGCCGCGACGCAGCCGCGGCGCAGCTCGACCCCGCGCGTATCGATGCGCTGCTGCAGCAATGCCGCGCGGCGGTCGCTGCGCGCTGAGCCGCGCTACTCCGGCAGGGGGATGAACTCGGCCTCGTCGGGCACCGGCACGAACCGTCCGGCCTTCCAGTCGGCCTTGGCCTGCTCGATCCGCTCGCGTGAGGAGCTGACGAAGTTCCACCAGATGTGGCGCGGCCCGTCCATCGCCGCGCCGCCGAGCACCAGCACGCGGGCAGGCTCGGTGGCCGTCACATGGATCGGGTCGCCGGCGCGGAACACCAGCAATTGGCCCGAGGGATAGGCCGTACCGGCGATCTCCACCGCGCCCGTAAGCACGTAGAGCGCGCGCTCCTCGGTCTCGCGCGGCAGTGCGAAGCGCGCCTCGGGGCCAAGCGTCACGTCCGCGTAGAGCGTGTCGGACGCGGTCCGCACGGGGCTGGTCACGCCGAATGCCGAGCCTGCGACCAGCGTCAGCGCCACGCCGCCATCCTCGAGCGTCGGCAGCGCCTCGGCCGGTGTGTGGGCGAAGCCAGGCTCGGTCTCCTCGAGCGCGCGCGGCAGCGCGATCCAGGACTGGATGCCGAACAGCCGCGAACCGCTCGCGCGCAACGCGGCGGGCGTGCGCTCGCTGTGCGCGATCCCCCTGCCCGCCGTCATCCAGTTCACCGCACCCGGTGCGATCTCCTGCACCACGCCGAGGCTGTCGCGGTGCATCACGCCGCCCTCGAACAGATACGTCACCGTCGCGAGCCCGATATGCGGGTGCGGGCGCACGTCGATCCCCTGCCCCGCCACCAGCTCGCCCGGGCCCATCTGGTCCCAGAAGATGAATGGCCCGACCATGCGGCGCTTCGCGCTCGGCAGCGCGCGGCGCACCTCGAACCCGCCGACATCGTGGCTGCGCGGCACGATCACGGTCTCCACCGCGCCGTCGGGCGTGGCGGGGCAGTCGGGGTCCGAGGCAGGGAGCCAGCTCATCCGCGTGTTTCCTTCGGCGCGTCGCTGCTTCCGTGCAGCGCCATCACGGTCGCCAGCATGACAGCGACGGGTATCTCGGCGCCATCACGACGCGCAGAGACCTCCGCCTCGGCCACGGTCAGCGTGCGACCGGCCCTGCGCACGCGGCCGCGCGCGATCAGCGCCTCCCCCTCGGCGGGCGCCATCAGGTTCAGCTTGAACTCGACCGTCAGCACCGACGCATCCGCCGGCATGAGCGTGAACGCCGCGTAGCCGCAGGCATTGTCGGCGAGCGTCGCCACCACGCCCGCGTGCAGGAAGCCGTGCTGCTGGGTGAGGTCGCGCCGGAACGGCAGCGTGATCTCGCAGGTGCCGGGGCCGAGCGCGGTGATCGAGGCGCCGAGCAGGGTCATGAAGTTCTGGCGCGCGAAGCTCGCGTGCACGCGGGACTCGTAGTCGGGGTCGGGCGCCACCCGGCTTGCGCTCACGCGGCGAACAGCGCCGCCCGCAGCGCCTCCCAGCCCGCACGATCGGGCGCGGCGAGCAGCCCGCCCGTATGCACCCCCGCGTGGTAGGGCTGGCCGTCGAGGCGACGCGCATAGCCACCGGCCTCCGCGTGCAGCAGCACGCCCGGCGCGTGGTCCCAGGGATAGAGCCGCCAGTACAGCAGCCCGTGCAGCGTGCCCGAGGCAGCAAGCCGCCACTCATGCGCCGCGCATCGCAGCTCCCACGTCGCGCCGAGGGCGCCGAGATTGCCGCGCACGATGGCAGCCCGGTCCGGCGGCAGATAGCGATGGCTGACCGCAGCCACCATCCGCCCGACCGGCTCCGCCTCGGCGACGCGCAGATCGTGGCGCGATCCGTCCGCGCCCTGCACCCAGGCCCCCTCGCCGCGCAGCGCGATCGCGGTGTCCTTCAGCACCGGATCGTGGATCCACGCCGCGACCGGCTCGCCGCCCCGGATCAGCGCCAGCATCGAGCCGAACAGCGGCAGACCGGCGGCGAAGTTGGCCGTGCCGTCCACCGGATCGCAGACGAACACCGACTCGGCCGCGCCGACGCTCGCGAGCAGGGACGGATCAGCCGCAGCGGCCTCCTCCCCCACCACGGGCACGCCCGGAAACATCCGCCCGAGTGCCGCTTCGATCGCGCGCTCCGCCGCCTCATCGGCCGCGGTGACCATGTCGTGCGGACCGGTCTTGGTGCGCACCTCGCCGGCGGCCAGGTTGCGGAAGCGGGGCCAGATCTCGGTGGCGGCCGCCTCGGCGAGCAGCGCGGCGACCTCGGCCGCGCGCGCCGCGCCGATCGGCGTGTTCAGCCCTCCACCCCGAGGATGTCGGACTCCTTGAGGATCACGTAGTCCTTGCCGTCCATCTTCACCTCGGTGCCGGACCACTTGCCGTACAGCACCATGTCGCCCTTCTTCACGTCGAGCGGCAGCAGGCGGCCGTCCTCGGCACGATTGCCCGGGCCGGCGGCGATCACCTTGCCCCGCGTGGGCTTCTCACCGGCGGTGTCGGGAATGATGATCCCGCCCTTCGACTTCGTTTCGGCAACGGCAGGCTCGACCAGCACGCGGTCTCCGAGCGGCTTGAACGGCATCATGACTCTCCTTCGGTGATGCGGGCGCGCATCGCAGCAGCGCCGCGCGCTGGCGTCAATCGTGCGCGCCGGGCTCGCGCGCGCGGCGGCTGTCGAAGCGCGCGCGATCCTCGGGGCTGAGCCGCACTGCGAGGTGGATCGCCTCCCCGCTGTCGCGCCGGTCCAGCACCTCGCCATGCGCATAGAGCCAGGCGAGCGCCGCGCCCTCGACCGGGGCGAGCGCGATCCGGTGCACCGGCAGCCCGGCCGACAGCTTCGCGTCCAGCGCCGCACGCAGCCGATCCAGCCCCGCGCCGGTGAGGGCGGAGACCAGCAGCGCGCGCTCGCCAAGCCCCGCGAGCCCGCTCAGCGCGGCATCGTCCAGCAGGTCGCCCTTGTTCAGCACCTCGATGGTGCGCTCGGGCCAGACCTCGTCCAGCGTGCCGTCCTTCACCATGCCGTCGAGCACGGCGATGACGTCGGTTCGCTGCGCGGCGCTGTCCGGGTGCGCGATGTCGCGTACGTGCAGGATGATGTCGGCCTCGGCCACCTCCTCGAGGGTGGCGCGGAACGCCTCCACCAGCTGGTGCGGCAGGTCGCTGATGAACCCCACCGTGTCGGAGAGGATGACGCTGCGCCCCGAGGGCAGCTTCAGCCCGCGCATGGTCGGATCGAGCGTGGCGAACAGCTGGTGCTGCGCGTACACCTCCGCGCCGGTGAGCGCGTTGAACAGCGTCGACTTGCCGGCGTTCGTGTAGCCGACCAGCGCGATCACCGGATAGGGCACGCGCCGGCGCGCGCCGCGATGCAGCCCGCGGGTGCGCCGCACCTCATCGAGCTCGCGGCGGATCTTCGCCATGCGGTCGCCGATCAGCCGCCGGTCGATCTCGATCTGGCTCTCGCCAGGCCCGCCGAGGAAGCCGAAGCCGCCGCGCTGGCGCTCAAGGTGGGTCCAGGAGCGCACCAGCCGCGTGCGCTGGTAGTCGAGATGCGCGAGTTCGACCTGCAACGATCCCTCGCGGGTGCGCGCCCGCTCGCCGAAGATCTCAAGGATCAGCCCGGTACGGTCGATCACCTTGCAGCCCCAGGCGCGCTCGAGGTTGCGCTGCTGTACCGGCGAGAGCTGCGCGTCGACCACCGCGACGGCGATGCCGTGCAGCTTCACCTGCTGGCCGGCCAGCTCGACCTGGCCCTCGCCCAGCAGCGTCGAGGGGCGGCGCGCGCGCAGCGGCAGGATGGTGCGCCAGCGCACGCCGAGCCCGATCGATACCGCGAGGGCGGAGGCCTCCTCAAGCCGCGCCTCGGCCGGGCGCAGCGCGTCGCCGTCGTCCTCGGCGCCGGTGCGGCCGGTCCAGGGCAGCACGACCGCCGCCGCGCGCGGATCGGGCGCGGGCTCGGACGGCTCGGCGCGCCGCCCCCGGCGCTCGGGGGTCGCGTCAGTCGGCCGTGGACGCTTGCGCAGGGGCAGGCTCCTTCGCGGGCGCGGCCTCGGTGCCGGCGACCTTGGCGGGGTCGAACAGCACCACCGGCGCGCCCGGCATCACGGTCGAAATCGCATGCTTGTAGACGAGCTGGGTATGACCGTCGCGCCGCAGCAGCACGGAGAAGTTGTCGAACCAGGTGATGATCCCCTGAAGTTTCACGCCGTTCACCAGGAAGATCGTCACCGGCGTCTTGTTCTTGCGGACGTGGTTCAGGAACACGTCCTGTACGTTCTGCGACTTCTCAGCCATGGCCAGAGCCTTCTTCTGCTTGTCGTTGCGGGTCGCATTGATTCCGGGAAAAAGCCGGCGCGGCACATCGTCTCCGCGACGCCCCTCCGCGGCATATAGCACCCGGTCAGGCGCGCACAAGCCGGGCGAGCTGGTCCTGGAGCGCGGCGTGGTCGGCGAGATGCACGGCCGGAGCCGCGCGGGCCGGCCCGCCGTCATGCGCGGCGTCGCCGATCAGCACGGCAAGCACACCAGCGTTGCGCGCGGCCTGCATGTCGAGCGCGGTGTCGCCGACATACCAGACCCGCGGCCCGGCCGCGACGCCGAGCGTGCGGAGTGCGAGCCGGATCGGCGCGGGGTGCGGCTTGTCGGCCTCGGCGTCGCCGGCGCCGATCAGGGTGACGAAATGCCCGCTCCAGCCCAGCGCCTCGGCCTCGCGGCGGAGGTAGCGGCCGGTCTTGTTCGACACCACCGCGAGCGCAAGCCCGAGCGCGCGGGCCTGCGCGAGTGTCTCCGCCGCGCCGGGCAGCGGCGTGACGTGCTGCAGGTGGGTCCGCTCCAGCGCCTCGTAGAACACGTCGCGCGCGCGCTCCCATGCCTCGCCGAACAGGCCGGGGAAGCTGTCGCGCAGCGACTGGCGCACGCGGCTGCGCACCTCGGCGAGCGACCACGGCCTGTGGCCGAATGTGGTGAGCGCGGCATTCAGCGCGCCGGCGACCCCCGGCCACGCATCGACCAGCGTGTTGTCCCAGTCGAAGACGAGCGCTGCGGGGGCCGGTCCGCTCACGCGGCACGCGGAACGTTGCGCATGCCGCCGACGTGGCGCGCGAAGATGTCGAACAGCCGGCGCGTGATCGGCCCCGGCGCGCCGTCGCCGACCTTCGCCCCGTCGATCGCGAGGATCGGCTTCACGAAGGAGCTCGCCGAGGTGATGAAGGCCTCGCGCGCGGAGCGGAGGTCCGCGTCGCTGAACGGGCCTTCGACGAAGTCGATCCCCTCGTCGCGCATGAGCCCCATCAGCACCTGGCGCGTGCAGCCGGGCAGGATGTTGCCGCCGAGGTCGCGCGTGCGGAGCCGCCCGTCCTTGTCGACGATCCAGACCGTGGTCGAGGCGCCCTCGGTGACGGTGCCGTCAGGCGCGACCATGATCGCCTCCGTGGCGCCCTGCTCCACCGCGGCCTGGCGCGCCAGCACG
>NZ_JBHYDW010000030.1:0-28814 GCF_051860475.1 Elioraea sp.
AGCAGGCCGAGCTTCGCCATCCAGCCGAACAGCGGGATCACCGTGGTGAAGGGCGGGATCGAGACCGAGGCGATCACGATCCAGAACAGCGCTGTCTTGCCGGCAAAACGGAACTTCGCGAACGCGTAGCCCGCCATGCCGCACACCACCATGCCCAGGCACGCCGCCGAGACCGACACGATCGCCGAGTTCATCAGCCACCGTCCGTAGAGCGTGGTGGTGAACAGCTCGACGTAGTTGCCGATCTGCCAGACCTCCGGCAGGAAGCCGGTGGACATGATCTCCGAGCGCGGCTTGAACGACGACAGCAGCGCCCAGACCCACGGCATCAGCACCAGCGCCAGCAGCGCCGAGAGCCCGCACAGCACGGCGTACTGCACCAGCGGCGAGGGCTCGAGCGCACGTCGCCGCCTGAGCGTCCGCGCCATCACCGCTCCTTCTCCCCGAGCCAGAGCTTCTGCGCGATCGAGATGACCACGATCACCAGCGTCAGCACGTAGGACGCGGCCGCGGCGTAGCCGAGCTCGAGGAACTGGAAGCCCTGCTGGTAGACGAACATCACCGCGGTCAGCGTCGCATCGCCCGGCCCACCCTGGGTCAGGATCATCGGCTCGTCGAACATCTCGAGCGCCGAGATCGAGGTGAGCACGACGCAGAACAGCGCCACCGGCTTCAGCGCCGGCAGGGTGACATGACGGATCACCTGCCACTCGGAGGCGCCGTCGAGCCGGGCCGCCTCCTTCAGGTCGGCCGAGACCGCCTGCAAGCCGGCGAGATAGATGATCGCGTAGTAGCCCATGGTGCGCCACACGCGCATCGCCACGATCGCGAGCGGCGCGGTGGTCGGATCGCGCAGCCAAGCAGGACCCTCGATGCCGACAAGGGCGAGCAGCTTGGCGATCAGCCCGATATCGCCGGCGTAGATGAGCTGGAAGATCACCGCCGAGACCACCATCGAGATCGTCATCGGCAGGAAGAACGCGGTGCGGAACAGATGCCGCAGCCTGAGCCATCCCGCGTCCAGCACCAGCGCGAGCGAGAGGCTCGCGAGATTGGCGCACACCACGTAGGTGCCGGCCATCCAGAGCGTGTTGCCGAGCGCAATGAAGAACCGCTCGTCGCCGATCAGCCGCTCGTAGTTGCGCAGCCCGATCGGTTCGGGCGGGGTGATGCCGCGCCACTCGGTGAAGGAGTAGAGGAACGAGGCCACGATCGGGCCGGCCCAGAACACGCCGAACAGCAGGAAGAACGGCGCGATCAGCAGATACGGCGCCGCCGCGCGCCGGAGCCGATGGGACACCCCGCCGGTCCGGCGCCGGCGCGGGTCAGCCATACTGCCGGACCATCGCCGCCTCGAAATCGGACCAGGCCTGGTCGGGCGCCTTCTGGCCCTGGAACATCGCGTCGAGCTGGCGCCCCATCTCGATCTGCACGCGCGGCCAGTCGCGCACCAGGTTGGTGTAGAACACCTCGCGGCCCAGCACCGACGCCTCGTACATCGACTGGCCGAGGAACGCCTGGGGCGCGCGCATGCGCTGGTCGCGCTGCGCGGCGAGCGAGGTCGGCAGGCCGTAGCCGTTCTGCCACAGCCCGATCTGCGCCTCGACATCCGCCGACAGGAACGATGCCCACTTGATCGCCGCCGTGTGGTTCCGGTTGACGCGCGGGATCACCAGCACGCTGCCGCCCCAGTTGCCGACCTGCTTCGGTCCGTCGGCGCGCCAGCGCGGGAAGTGCTGCACCTTCCACTTGCCGGCATCCGCCGCGGCCTCGCGCTCCAGCCGGTCGAGCCCCCAGTTGCCCGAATGCAGCGCGGCGATCCGCCCGGTGCGCATGGCGACGAAATGCTCGGGCGTGTTGTGCGTGACCAGCAGGCAGATGTCGTGCTCGCGGACGATGTCGTGATAGACCTTCAGCACCTCGGCCGCCGCGCGGTTGTTGCGGATCACGCGGCCCTCCTCGGTGAAGAGGTGCACGCCGGCAGCCTCGAGATAGCCGAGCAGCGGGCCGAACCCGACCGCGCCGGGCGAGACCTGGTGCATGTAGCGGTTGCGCGCGCGGTCGCGGATCCGCTTGCCCGCCTCCACCCACTCGTCCCAGGTCTCGATCGGCGCGGTGATGCCGCGCTCCTCGAACATGTCCTGGCGGTAGAACATCACGGCGATGTTCTGGATGTAGGGGAAGCCGAAATAGCGCCCGCGGTGCTTGAGCCGGGTCTGCAGCCGGGCCGAGAAATCGGCCTCGCGCGGGGCGACATGGTCGTGCACCTCCAGCAGGCCGCCGGTGGCGGGATAGGTCGGGAAGCGGCTCTCGATGATCAGCCCGACATCGGGCGCGCCGACGCCGGTCGCCATCGCGACCAGGATCTTGTCCTGGATCTCCTGTGGGTTGAGGTTGGTGATCTCCACCTCGATGTCGGGGTTCTGCTCGCGGAAGCGCGGATAGACCGCCTGCGCGCCGCGCGCATGCTCGCTCCAGCACCAGTAGGTGATGCGCGTCGTGCGGCCCTGCGCGTAGGCCGGCGCGCGGCCACCGAGGAACGCCGTGGCGGCGCCGGCGGCGAGGATGGTGCGTCTCTTCATGGCTCGGTCCTCCCGTTCGCTGTTGTCACGTGTAGAGACTGCCGGTGCGCTCGCGTTTCGGCTGCTTCGCCGCGGCGATCGCGGCGATCGCCTCGACATCGGGCTCGACGCCGAGGCCGGGCGCGTCGGGCACGCGGAAGTGGCCGTCCTCGATCGCGAGGGCGGGGAACGAGAGCCGGTCACGCGCCGAGCGCTGCGGCTCCATCTGCTCGAGGATCAGCAGGTTCGGGATCGCCGCGGCGAGATGCAGCGAGGCCGCGACGCAGATCGGCCCGCCCGGATTGTGCGGCGCGAGCGGGACGTAGTGCATGTCGGCCAGCGCGGCGATCCGCTTCATCTCGGTGAAGCCGCCGCAATGCATGATGTCGGGCTGGATGATCCGGCACCCGCCGAGCTCGAGCAGTTCGCGGAACTCGTGGCGTGAGAGCAGCCGTTCGCCGGTCGCGATCGGTGTGCGGATGCGGGCCTGGAGTTGCGCCATCGCCTTGGCGTTCTCGTACGGGATCGGCTCCTCGAACCAGAACGGATCGAACGGCGCGAGCGCAGCGTCGAGCCGTTCGGCCGTGCGCGGCGAGAGGAACTCCGAGCACTCCACCATGATGTCGATCTTCGGCCCGACGGCCGCGCGGGCCGCCTCCATCAGCCGTGCGGCGCGCGCGATCGCCGCGGTTTCGCCGGCGCGCAGATGTTCGTAGGTGACGGCCACCCACTTGAACGCGGTGTAGCCGCGGCGGACCGCCTCGCGCGCGCCTTCGGCCGCCTGCTCGGGCGTCTCCACCCCGCCGAGCCAGTGGCTCGCATAGCAGCGCACCCGGTCGCGGTGCGCGCCGCCGAGCAGACGGTGCACCGGCACGCCGAGCCGCTTGCCTTCGAGATCCCAGAGCGCGATGTCGAGGCCCGAGAGCGCGGTCTGCAACACGCAGCCACCGCGCCAGCGCCACATGTTGTGGAGCCGGTGCCAGTGCCGCTCCGGCCCGGCGGGGTCGTGCCCGATCAGGTGATCGGCATAGGCATCGATCGCCGCCTCGACCGCCTGCACGCCGCCATGCAGCGAGGCCTCGCCCCAGCCGACCAGCCCCTCGTCGGTGCGGATGCGCACCAGGAGCCAGTTGCACCAGTCCACCCAGAGGGTGAACCGGTCGATCCCCGTGATCCGCATGCGCCGGTTCCGTTGCCGTGGACGGGCCGTCCTCTCCGGGCGCGATTTGATCAGATACGGCGGAGAACGCAACCCTGCATCGACAACTGACCGGGTATCTGATCAAATATTGCGCCATGGCGCTGACCCGCCCCAGCCCGCTGTCGGCCGCCGCCACCGCGGCCGACCAGGTGCGCGAACGGCTGCGCGAGGACATCCTGACCGGCCGGCTCGCCCCCGGCGCACGGATCACCGTCGAGGAGGTCGCGACCCGCTACGCCGTCGGCCAGATGCCGGTGCGCGAGGCGATCCGCGTGCTCGCCGGCGAGGGGATCCTGGAGACCAGCCCGCATCGCGGCGCACGGATCGTCGCGGTCGATGCCGACTTCATCCGCAACACCTACGACATGCGCGAGGCGCTGGAGGGCATGCTGGCGGAGCGCTGCGCCGAGCGCGCCGCGCCGGCCGATGTTGCGGCGATGCGGGCGCTGGTTGCCGCGCATGCCGAGGCGGTTCGGGACGGCGCGCGCGAACGGATCGTCGCGCTGGACCGCCAGCTCCACCTGGCACTCGCCGATGCGGCCGCGAACCCGCCGGCGCGGCGCGCGCTGCGGATCGGCCGCGGACTGATCGAGGCGCTGCGGCTGAAGGCCGGGTTCAGCCCGACCCGGCTCTCGCGTATCGTGCACGAGCACCATGAGCTGATCGAGGCGATCGAGGCCAGCGATGCCCGGGCGGCAGGGCTGGTCGCGCGGCTGCACGTGATCGGTGCGCGCGACGACCTGCTGCGCACGCTCGGTGAGCGCGGGTTCGCGGACACCGGCGGCCGCCTCTGACCGTGCAGCGGTGGCGCTGCCTCCGCTCCGTCAGGCCCGCGGGATGCCGAGTGGTGGAGCCAAGGGGAGTCGAACCCCTGACCTCGTGAATGCCATTCACGCGCTCTCCCAACTGAGCTATGGCCCCAGCCGGCAGGGCGCGGACCATACCGACAGGCCCCCGGGCCCGCAAGGCCCGCGCTCGCGCTTGCCGAGCCGCCCCGCGTGCCGCGAATATCCGCCCGGCCCGAGGGGAGACGTCCGATGAGCGAGATCCTGTGGCGACCGGATGCCGAACGCATCGCCGCCGCCAACCTGACCGCGTTCCGGCTCTGGCTCGCCGCCAGACGCGGCCTGGCGCTGCCCGACTTCCCCGCCCTCTGGCGCTGGTCGGTCGAGGACATCCCGGGGTTCTGGTCCGCGCTCTGGGACTTCGCCGGCATCGTCGGCGAAAAGGGCGCCGTCGCCCTCGAAAACCCCACCGCGATGCCGGGCGCCCGCTTCTTTCCGGACGCCCGGCTCTGCTACGCCGAGACCGTCCTGCTGCACGCCGGCGACACCCCCGCCATCATTTTCCGCGGCGAGGACGGACGCCGCATCGCCTGGTCGCGCGACGAGCTCCGCGCCCAGGCGGCGGGCTTCGCCGCCGGGCTGGCCCGGCTCGGCCTCTTCGCCGGTGAACGGGTCGCCGCCTACCTGCCCAACATCCCACACGCCGCTGCCGCGATGCTCGGCACCAATGCCGCCGGCGGCACCTGGTCGTCCTGCAGCCCCGATTTCGGCCCCGCCGGCGTGCTCGACCGGTTCGGCCAGATCGAACCCACCGTGCTGGTCGCCGCTGACGGTTACCACTATGGCGGCAAGACCTTCCGCAACGCCGGCAGGATCCGCGAGGTGATGGCCGGCCTGCCGAGCGTGAAGCGCCTGGTGATCGTGCCCTTCATCGGTGACGCCGAGGCGCTCGAGATCCCCCGCGCCGTGAGCTGGGAGGCGTTCTGCGTCCAGGGCGCGCCGCCCGAGTACCGGCGCCTGCCGTTCGACCACCCGCTCTACATTCTCTATTCCTCCGGCACGACCGGGAAGCCCAAGTGCATCGTGCACGGCGCCGGCGGCGTGCTGCTGAAACACGCCTGCGAACACCTGCTGCATACCGACCTCAAGCCGGATGACCGGCTGTTCTACTTCACCACCCTCGGCTGGATGATGTGGAACTGGCAGCTCTCGGGGCTGATGACAGGCGCCTGCCTGCTGCTGTTCGACGGCAACCCCTTCCACCCCTCGCCGGCCGCGCTGTTCGACATCGCCGAACAGGAGCGCATGACCATCTTCGGCACCTCGGCGAAATACATCGACGGCATCGCCAAGGCCGGGCTGAAGCCGCGCGAGACGCATGATCTCGCGGCGCTGCGGGCGATTCTCTCGACCGGCAGCCCGCTCGCGCCCGAGAGCTTCGACTACGTCTATCGCGACGTGAAAGGCGACCTCGGCCTCTACTCCATCTCCGGCGGCACCGACATCGTCGGCTGCTTCGCGCTCGGCAACCCGGTCGCTCCCGTGCGCCGCGGCGAGCTCTCGACGCGCGCGCTCGGCTGCGCGGTCGAGGTCTTCGACGAGCGCGGCAGCCCGGTGCGCGGGCAGAAGGGCGAGCTCGTCTGCACCAAGCCCTTTCCCTCGATGCCGGTGATGTTCTGGAACGATCCCGACGGCACGCGCTACCGCGCCGCCTATTTCGAGCGCTTCCCGGGCGTCTGGCACCACGGCGACTGGTGCGAGCTGATCGAGCACGAGGACGGCACCGCCGGCATCGTGATCACCGGCCGGTCGGACGCGGTGCTGAATCCCGGCGGCGTGCGCATCGGCACCGCCGAGATCTACCGCCAGGTCGAGACCATGCCCGAGATCCAGGAGGCGCTGGTGATCGGCCAGGACTGGGACAACGACGTGCGCGTGGTGCTGTTCGTGCGCATGAAGGACGGGCACGCGCTGGACGACGATCTGCGCGGGCGCATCCGTCGCACCATCCGCGAGAATGCCTCGCCTCGCCACGTGCCGGCGAAGATCGTCGCGGTCGCGGACATCCCGCGCACGCGCTCCGGCAAGATCACCGAGCTCGCGGTGCGCGACGTCGTGCACGGGCGGCCGGTGAAGAACATCGAGGCGCTCGCGAACCCGGAGGCGCTGGAGCTCTATCGGGGGATCCCCGACCTGGCGCGGTGACCGTGGGACGGCCGGGCTGCCCGGCGCCCGTCCGCCTTGCGCCCCCCGGCTGCTTCGGCTAAGGGCCGGCTCTCGCGCGGCGGTCGGCATCGCCGCGCCCTTGCCGTTGAAAGGTCCCGGGCCATGAAGAAGGGCATCCACCCGAACTACCACGAGATCACCGTCGTCATGACCGACGGGACCTCGTTCGCGACGCGGTCCTGCTACGGCAAGCCCGGCGACACGCTGCGCCTGGACATCGACCCCAAGTCCCACCCGGCCTGGACCGGCCAGCAGCGCGTGGTGCTGGACAGCGCGGGCCAGGTGTCGAAGTTCAACAAGCGCTTCGCGGTGGACCTCTCGAAGATGAACATCAAGGCCGCGGCCAGCGTCAACAAGGGTGCCAAGGCCGCCGCCCCGGCCGCCGGCGCCGCCAAGCCGGCGCCGGCGAAGACGAAGAAGTAGCCCTGTCCGCCCGCGCCGCCCCTCTTGAAGCGGCGCGATCCGTCTCCTACCTCCCCGGTGCCGGGATGCCTCAGGGGTTCCGGCACGATCGGTCTGGCTTCGGCTGACCATGAGGGTGCTGCGCCCGACCGACCGGACCTTGCTTCCATGAAGGAGGACCGATCATGAATGCCTTCGACTTCTCTCCCCTGTTCCGCTCGACCATCGGCTTCGACCGGCTGTCGCGCCTGATGGACACGGCCCTGAACGCGGCCGACGCGAGCTATCCGCCCTACAACATCGAGAAGCTTGGCGAGGACCAGTACCGCCTGACCATGGCGGTGGCCGGGTTCGGCGAGTCCGACCTGGAGATCAGCCAGAAGGACAACGCCCTGGTCGTGACCGGCCGCGCCGCCAAGGAGGCCGAGCCACGGCAGTTCCTGCATCGCGGCATCGCCCGGCGCGCGTTCGAGCGCCGCTTCGAGCTCGCCGACCACATGGTGGTGGACGGTGCGAGCCTAGAGAACGGCCTGCTGCACATCGCGCTGCGCCGCGTGGTGCCGGAGAGCCTGCGTCCGCGGCAGATCCCGATCGGCAAGGGCCAGCCGCAGGTGATCGAGACCCGCGCGGCCTGAGCTCAGGCGCTATCGGGTGACGTGACCGGGCCGGAGGGGGACCCCTCCGGCCCTCGTTGTGTTGGCAGGACGCCTGCCTGCGCCCCGCGCCCGGCCATCCAGCGGCCGAACATGAACGCGAGCGGGTTGAGCGCGATCGAGAACAGCACCGCCGAGAGCGCGAGATCGCGCCCCTCGACCGGCAGCAGCCCGAGCGCGATCCCCTGCTCGGCGAGCACCAGGCTGAACTCCCCCACCTGGGCGAGCGCGGCCGCGACCGTCCAGACCGCGGCCCGGCTCTGGCGGAACAGCGCCATGATCGCGATCGCGGCAAGCGACTTGCCGATCACCACGATCGTGAGCGTCGCCAGCACCGCGCCGGGGCGCTCCATGATCACCATCGGGTCGAACATCATGCCGACCGCGACGAAGAACAGCACCGCGAAGGCGTCGCGGAACGGCAGCGACTGCTCGGCCGCGCGTGTCGCCATGCCCGAGCCGTGCATCACCATGCCGGCGAAGAAGGCGCCGAGCGCGAAGCTCACCCCGAATACGGTGGCGGCAACGTAGGCGATGCCGAGCGCCATGCCGAGCACGGCCAGGGTGAACAGCTCGCGCGACTTCAGATGCGCGACCATCACCAGCACCCAGGGCACGACGCGCCGGCCAAGCGGCATCATCAGCACGACGAACAGCACGAACTTGCCGACGACGATGGCAAGCGCGATGCCCAGTCCCTCGACATCCATCCCGGCCAGGGCCCCGGCCGGGGTGCCGCCGAAGAATCCCGCGATCCCGGGCAGGATCACGAGCGCGATGACCACGGCGATGTCCTCGACCACCAGCCAGCCCACGGCGATGTGGCCCTCGGGCGTGCCGAGCAGGTTGCGCTCGGTCAGCGCGCGCAGCAGCACGACCGTCGAGGCGACCGACAGCGTCAGGCCGAACACCACCGCAGCCGGCCATGACCAGCCCCAGAGATGCCCGACCAGGGCGCCGAGCACGGTGGCCGTGCCCATCTGCACGATCGCACCCGGCAATGCGACGCGCCGGACCGCGAGCAGCTCGGCCGGGCTGAAATGCAGCCCGACGCCGAACATCAGCAGGATCACGCCGAGCTCGGCGAGTTCAAGCGCGGTCGCCTGGTCGCCGACGATGCCGGGCGTGTACGGCCCCAGCATGATCCCGGCCGCGAGATAGCCGACGATCGGAGGCAGCCGCAGCAGCGCCGCGCCTGTGCCGAACACGAGGGCGTAGAGCAGGCCGAGGCCGATCGTTGCGATCAGGGGATGGGCGGCATCCATGCCCCCACCCTATGCAGGCCACGACGCGGCGGCGCAACCGCCGTGTCGTGTCATGCCCTGCGCGCGATCAGGCGCGGCGCGCCGACGCCATGAACGGCATCCCGGACAATGCGTGGCGGCTGCCGCGGGCCGGCTCGGCCCGGCGCTCGGCCTGGCCGCGCGGGCGCGGCTGCGGCTTGGCCGAGCGCTGCGGCGCGCGGTGCGGCTTCGGCGTCGCCGTCGGCGCGGCTGCCCGGACCGGCTCGCCCTCCGCCGGCAGGGCGCGGCGGATGAGCTTCTCGATGTCGCGCAGGAACGGCCGCTCCTCGGCCGAGCAGAAGCTGATCGCGACGCCGGCGGCGCCGGCGCGCGCGGTGCGGCCGATCCGGTGCACGTACTGCTCGGGCACGTTCGGCAGGTCCAGGTTGATCACATGCGTCACGCCGTCGACGTCGATGCCGCGCGCGGCGATGTCGGTCGCCACCAGCACGGGCACCGCTCCGTCGCGGAACTTGCGCAGCGCCGCCTCGCGCTGGCCCTGGCTGCGGTTGCCGTGAATCGCGTTCGCCGCGATCCCGTCGGCCTCCAGCTGGCGCACCACGCGGTCCGCACCGTGCTTGGTGCGGACGAACACCAGCGTGCGGCCTTCCGCCTCGCCCTTCAGCAGCTTCGCGAGCAGCATCCGCTTGTCGCCCTGGGCGACGTGGATGACGCGCTGCTCCACCTTGTCGACCGTGGTGGCGACCGGTGCGACCGACACCCGGACGGGGTCCTTCAGCAGGTCGTTGGCGAGGCTCGCGATCGCCTGCGGCATGGTGGCCGAGAACAGCAGGGTCTGACGCTGCGCCGGCAGGTACGACACGATCCGGCGGATCGGCTGGATGAAGCCCATGTCGAGCATCTGGTCGGCCTCGTCGAGCACGAACACCTCGACCGCGTCGAGGAATGCGGTGCGGCCCTGGAGATGGTCGATCAGCCGTCCCGGCGTGGCGACCAGGATGTCGACGCCGCGCGCCAGCGCCGCGACCTGCGGCTGGTGGCCCACGCCGCCGAACACGGTGGCGACGCGCACGCCGAGATGCCGTCCGTAGGTGCGGAAACTGTCGGCGATCTGGCTCGCGAGCTCGCGGGTCGGGCTCAGGATGAGCGCGCGGCAGGCGCGCTTGGGCGTCGGCCGGCGGTCGCGCAGGCGGTTCAGGATCGGCAGCGCGAAGGCGGCCGTCTTGCCGGTGCCGGTCTGGGCGATGCCGATCAGGTCGCGGCCATTCAGCAGCGTGGGGATCGCCTGCGCCTGGATGGGGGTGGGGGAGTCATAGCCCTCCTCGGCGAGCGCCTCGAGGATCGGGGCGGCGAGGCCGAGGTCGTTGAACGTCGTCACAACAGTCGTCTTTCGTGGTTCCGGCGCGTGCGCGCACGGGCGGTGCTGCGCTTGCGGCACCGCGATCGGGGGTTGGACGCCCCGCGTGAACCGGGCAATTCCGAGAGAGTGTCGAGGGGGCTTCAGCAGGACAGCGCGACCCGGATCGGGTCAAGCGTGCCTCTCACGCGGCCGAAGCGCCGCCGGGAGAACGTCCCGGCACGGAGTTCACATGCGGGCTCGGGCCGGGAAAGTCAAAGGATTCGGGCGGATGGCTGATCCGCGTCCTGCGCCGCCGGGGCGACGTCGGCGCGCACCGGCTGCCAGACGCCGATCCCCCGCTCGACGCGCAGCAGCGCGGGCAGCGCCTCGTGATAGGCCCGGCGATACGCGCGCTTGAGCTGCACCTCGACCACGTCGTCGAGATCCGCCCAGGTCTCGTAGAGCATGAACCGGGTCGGATCCTCGGGGTCGCGATGCAGCACCGCGTTGACGAAGGTGGCCTCGTGCCGCATCGCATCCAGCACGGGGGTGAGCAGGCGCAGGAATGTGTCCTCCTGCCCCGGCTTGACGTGCAGGGTGACGATGAAGGCGACGGGCATCGGTCTCTCCGCGGCTTGGCGTGCGGAGAGTGCCGGGTTGAGGTGGCCGGCGCGATAACCTCGCAGGTCATCGAGCGGCAAGCTGCGTCGGATCGCGCGGCGCCGAATTCGGTTGACCCACGGATGCTGCAACTCCCAGTCTGCCCTTCAGACGCAGGGGCTGCACGCTAAAGGGAGGACGCGATGCTGAACCGACGCACGTTCGTCATGACATCGGCGGGCCTGGTCGCCACGACCCCGTTCCGTGCCCGGGCGCAACGGGCGGTCGACCCGCGAGTGCTACGCTTCGTGCCACAGGCGAATCTGACCTCGCTCGATCCGATCTGGACAACGGCTGCCGTTACTTCGAACCACGGCTACTACATCTACGACACCCTCTACGGCATGGACGATGCGCTGAACGTCAAGCCGCAGATGGCCGAGGGCCACACGGTCGATGATGATGGCCGCACTTGGCTGATCCGCCTTCGCGAAGGGCTCCGGTTCCATGACGGCGAGCCTGTGCGTGCTCAGGATTGCGCACCAAGCCTTGAGCGCTGGTCGCGCCGCGACACGTTCGGGCAGTCAGTAGCCCCCTTTGTGGAGGAGTGGGGCGTGAAGGACGACCGCACCGTCCGGATCCGCCTGAAGCAGCCATTCCCCCTGTTGATCCAGGCACTCGGCAAGCCCACCGCGGTGATCCCGTTCATCATGCCGGAGCGGGTCGCCCGGACTGATCCGTTCACCGCGATCAGGGAGACGATCGGCTCCGGACCGTATCGTTTTGTCGCCGACGAATACGTCTCAGGCAGCCGCGTTGTCTACCGCAAGTTCGACGACTACGTGCCGCGGCAGGAGCCGCCGCAGCGCACGTCAGGCGGCAAGGTCGCGAATTTCGAGCGCGTCGAGTGGCAGATCATTCCTGACAGCGCTACTTCCTCCGCGGCGCTGCAGAGCGGCGAGGTGGATTGGTGGGAGCAGGTGAACCCCGACCTGGTCCCCCTGCTGCGCCGTCACCGCGACGTCAGGATCGCAGTCATTGACGAGGTCGGGTATCTCGGCGTGATCCGCTTCAACCATCTGCATCCGCCGTTCGACAAGCCAGCGATGCGGCGTGCGATCCTCTATGCCGTCAAACAGGAGGACTATCTCCGCAGCGTGACCGGCAACGATCCAGAAGCGTTCGGTACCTGCGCCTCGATGTGGCCCTGTCGCACCCCCTATGAAAGTTCGGTCGCAAACGAGCCCCTCACAGCACCGCGCGATCTCGACCGCGTCAAGCGGATGATCGCCGAGGCCGGCTATAACGGTGAGCGGATCGTGATCATCAACCCGAGCGACTTTCCCACGATCGGGCCGTTCGGCCATGTGACCTACGATCTGTTCCGCCGGCTCGGCCTGAACGTCGAACTGGTCGACACGGACTGGGGCAGCGTGGTGCAGCGTCGCGCCAGCCGCGAGCCGGTCGAGCGGGGAGGCTGGAGCATTTTCCACACCTGGTGGCCCGGCCTCTCGATCTACAATCCGGCGATCAATGCCACGCTGCGCGGGCAGGGCGATCGAGGCTGGTTCGGCTGGTACCGGAATGATCGCGTCGAGCAACTGACTGCCGAGTGGTTGCAGGCGCGCACCGAGGTGGAGCAGCGTCGGCTCGCAGACGAGATCCAGCGCGAGGCCTTCGAGAACGTACCGATCGTGCCGCTCGGCCGCTTCCTGATTCGCACCGCCCACCGCACCAGCATTGACGGCCTGCTGAACGGGACCGCACCATATCCGTGGAACGTACGACGGGTGTGAGCGGATGGCACGATTGACGCGCGAGGCGATGAAGGGCAGGGCCCAGACCGTGCTGGGCCTGCTCGACCCGGCGGAACTCGGCTCGACGCTGTTCCACGAGCACCTGATCTGGGACCTCATGCCGCCGGCCCAGCGCGGCGCGGACCCCGATGGCGGCCCCGATCCGTATCGCTGGTGGAACCTCGCCAACTGGGTGGAGCGCGACCCGCGCAATGCCACCCAGCGCGATGTCGGCGTCGCCACGCGCGCGGTGGCCGAGGTACTTCAACACGGCGGCAAGTGTATCGTCGAGTTGACGATCGGCGGCATCCGACCCGACCCGAGCGGTCTGGCGCAGGTTGCGCGCGCCACGAGTGCCAATATCGTCATGGGCTGCGGCCACTACGTGCACGACTATCAGGATCCCGCGAACGCGGAGCGCAGTGTCGACGACTTCGCGCGGGAGATGGTCGATGCGGTGCAGCAGGGAGCCTGGGGCACCGAGGTGCGCGCTGGCATTCTGGGCGAGATCGGGTGCCAGTGGCCCTGGACCGATCTCGAGAAGCGGGTGCTTGCCGCCGCCTGCCTCGCCCAGCAGGAGACCGGCGCAGCCCTGCACATCCATCCCGCGCGGCACCAGGATCATCCCTGGATGCTGGTCGAGTTCCTGCGCGCGCACGGCGCCGATCTGACGCGCGTCATCATCGACCACATGGATCGCACCATCTTCGACGACGACCGGCTGTTCCGGTTGGCGGAGTCCGGGATCGTGATGGAGTGGGATTTGTTCGGCCAGGAGGGCACCTATTACGGCCTCGCCGATATCGACATGCCGAATGACGGCGCGCGTATCGGCGACATCCGCAAGGTGTTTGCGCGCGGCCATGGCGATCAGGTGGTGATCAGCCATGACATCTGTCATGTGATCCGGCTCACCGAGTTCGGCGGGCACGGCTATGCGCACATCTACAAGAAGGTCCTGCCGCATATGCTGAGGCGCGGCTTCAGCGCCGACGACCTGGATCGGATCATGGTCCGCAATCCGCGGCGCCTGCTGACGTTCGTGTAGGTCCGGCCACTCAGCAGCCGAGTGCGGCGGCGAGCTCCGTGAACGAGGCGCAGACGACATCCCACACCCCGTCGGCAGCGAGGTCCTTCGTCTGTGCCGGGCCGTATTCGGTCGGGCGCGCGACGAAAGCGGTGGCGAGGCCGCGCGCGGCAGCGGCGCGCAGGTCGCCGTTATGCGCCGCGACCATCATCACCTGTGCGGGCTTGAGGTCGAGCAGCCGGCAGGCGCCGTCATAGACCTCCGGGTCCGGCTTGTAGTGGCCGAACAGCTCCGCCGAGAGGATCACGTCCCAGGGCAGGCGCGCGTGCCTCGCCATGGTCGCCAGCAGTGCCACGTTGCCGTTCGAGAGCGTGGCGAGGGTGAAGCGATGCCGCAGCCGCCGCAGCCCGGCGACACTGTCCGGCCACGGATCGAGCCGGTGCCACGCGCGGTTGAGATCCGCCCGCGCCGGCTCGTCGAGGGCGGCGAGCCCGAAGCGCGGCAGCAGCGCATCGAGGGCCGCGCGGTGCAGCGCGTCGATCGTGGTCCAGGGAAGCTCGCCGCGCCGCACGCGGTCCATCGCCGGCGCGTACTCGGCGCGCCAGGCATCGGCGAGGGCGACCCCGTCCGTCGCGATGCCGATCCGGCGCGCGGCTGCGGCGACCTCGCGCGCGACGCTGCTGCGCCAGTCCACCACCGTGCCGAACACGTCGAACACCAGGGCCTGCACGCTCATCGCCGTGCCCGCTCCTCCGCCTCGATCGCCGCCATCGCCTTGATCGCCTCCTCGCGGATCTGGCGCAGGATGTCGGCGCGCAGCGCATTGAAGCGCGGATCGGTCAGCAGGTCGATCGAGCGCGGCCGCGGCAGGTCGATCACGATGCGGCTCCGCATCCGTCCGGGCCGTGCGGTCATCACATAGACCGTGTCGGCGAGGAAGATCGCCTCGTCGATGTCGTGGGTGATGAACAGCACCGTGCCGCGCGCCTCGTCCCACACATGCGTCAGCAGCTCCTGCATCTGCATCCGCGTCTGCGCGTCGAGCGCGCCGAACGGCTCGTCCATCAGGAAGACGCGGGGATTGAGGATCAGGCAGCGGGCGATGCCCACGCGCTGTTTCATCCCGCCCGAGAGCTGATCGGGCAGGTGGCGCTCGAACCCTCCAAGGCCGACGAGGTCGAGGAAGCGGCGGGCGAGCGCGTCGGTCTCCGCCTTCGGCCGGCCGAGCATCCGCGGGCCGAAGGTGACGTTGTCCCAGACCGAGAGCCACGGGAACAGCGACGCCTCCTGGAACACCACCGCGCGCTCGGGTCCGGGCGCGGCGACGGGGTCGCCGAACACGGTCGCGGAGCCTTCCGTCGGCGCCTCGAACCCGGCGATCACGTTCAGCAGCGTCGATTTGCCGCAGCCCGAGGGGCCGAGGATGCAGGCGAACTCGCCCTCGGCGAGCGTCATGTCGATCGCGGCCAGCGCCTCGACCGCGCCGGCGCGGCCGTCGAACACCTTGCGCAAGCCGCGGATGGCGACGGCCTCGGTCATGCCCGCGCCGCCTGCTTCCAGTGCAGCACGCGATGCTGCGCCGCGACCAGTACGCGATCGGACAGGAACCCGGCGATGCCGATCGACACCATGTCCGCGATCACAACGTCCATCCGCCCGACGTAGTAGGCATCCCACAGCACGTAGCCGAGCCCCGACTTCACCGCGACGATCTCGGCGACGATCACCGCGGTCCAGGCGATGCCCAGGCCCAGCCGCATGCCGGTGAAGACGTTCGGCAGCGCGGCCGGCAGCACCACGCGCAGCAGCAATTGCCGCTCGTTCGCCCCCATCATCCGCGCCGCGCGGATCAGGTTGCGTGGCACGTCGCGCGCGCCGGCGGTGCTGTTCACCACGATCGGAAAGAACGCGCCGAGCCCGATCAGGAACACAGCACCCGCGTCGCGGATGCCGAACACTGCGATCGCGAACGGCAGCCAGGCGGTGATCGGGATCGGCCGCAGCGACTGGATCAGCGGATCGACCGCGCCCGCGACCATGCGGTTCCAGCCGATCATGATCCCCATCGGCACGCCGATCCCGATCGCGCAGGCGAAGCCGGTGAACACGCGCCGCGCGCTGAACAGCACCGTCTCGGCCCAGGTGCCGAGATACGGGTTCAGCCCCATGCCCGGATCGGCGAAGGCCCAGTCCCACCACGCCTGCCCGACCAGGCTCGGCGCCGGCAGGATGCCCTGCGGCACCACGCCGGTGCGGCCCAGCGCCTCCCAGATCACGACCAGAACGAACGGCAGCGCGAGGCCAAGGCCGAGCTGCCCCAGCCCCGCGCGCCCGAGTACTGCCGCGATCAACGCCTGACGACGGACTGGTAGATCGTGAGGTCGAAGAACTGCGGGAGTTCTGCGGAGACGTCACGCGTCAGCACGCCGAGCCGGTGGAACTCGCGCGCCTGCCGCTGGACCTGCTCGACCGTCAGCGACTGCTCGAGCGTCATGTCGTCAGCGACCGCCTTCGCGACCTGCGGCGGCAGTCCGGTCCAGGCCGCGATCGCGCTGCCGAGCGCCTCCTTGCTGGCCGAGACCGCGTTCTGCGTCGTCAGATAGGCCCACACCATCCGTCGCAGCGCCTCGCGCTTCTGTTCCACCGCGCTGCGCGTCGCGCCCACCATACCGAGTTCGGCGCCGACCGCGCGGCTGGTCGAGTAGTCGAGCTTCGTCTGCCGATAGGCGATGCCCTGCTGGATCGCCATGCTCTCGAACGGCTCCCATCCGATGAACAGATCGATGTCGCCGCGCTCCATCGCCTGCACGAAGGGCTGGCCGCCGCCCTGGATGTTGACGATGTTGAGCCTTCCGTAGGCGATGTTCTGCTCGGTCACGGCGGCGGCGAACTGGAACCACACCGCACTGCCAGGCGCGATCGCGACGCGCTTGCCGTAGAGATCCTCCCACGTCTCCAGCGTCACGCCGTTGCGCACGATCGGATGCTTGGCTGACACGCCCACGCCCATCAGCCCGATGATGCCGCGCAGGTTCTGGCTGACGGCGATCGGAACGTCCGCCGGGCCGATCGAGCCGACCTCGATCGAGCCCGAGGCCAGGGCGGTGCGCACATCGGCGTAGCGCACGAAGTTCACGAGCTCCACCTCGACGCCGAGCGGGCGCGCGATCTCCGTCACGCCGTTGAACGGCGCGACATGCGGCACCTTGACGACGCCGATCGTCAGCTTGACCGGCGGGTTGAGCGGCGCGGGCGCGTCGATCAGCGGGGTGGTCGCGAGCGAGGGCGACGCAAGGAGTGCGGCGAGCGCGATCGCGCCAAGGCTCCGGTAGGACATCTCCGAGGCTCCCTGTTTCGTTGTTCGTGCGCGACGCTAGCCGGGCCGTACCCGCCTGTCACGGCCCTCTCCTCCCGCTCACGCGCCCGTGGTAGAGGGCAAGCGACAGGAGTGCGCGGATTGAGTCGCAAGTTCTACACCGTCACCTGGGACCAGCTGCACCGCGACGGCAAGGCGCTCGCCTGGAAGCTGCTGCCGCTCGGGCCGTGGCAGGGGATCGTCGCGATCACGCGCGGCGGGCTGATCCCGGCGGCGATCGTCGCGCGCGAACTCGACTGCCGGCAGATCGAGACCGTCAGTATCGTCACCTACGAGGAGATGGACCGCGGCGAGCCGCAGGTGACCAAGCCCCCGGTGGCGGCAGGCACGGGCACGGGCTGGCTGATCGTCGATGATCTCGTGGACACGGGGGCGACCGCCAAGGTCGTCCGCGCGCTGTTGCCGGATGCCCACTTCGCGACCGTCTACGCCAAGCCCGCCGGCAAGCCGCTCGTCGACACCTACGTCACCGAGGTGAGCCAGGACACCTGGATCCTGTTCCCCTGGGACACCGAGCCGCAGTTCGTCCAGCCGATCGCCAAGGCGAACGGGGTCCGCTGACATGCAGATCATTCCGGCGCCCAATCCGCTGCCGCCCGACCTCGCCGCGATCCGCGATGCGGTCACGCGGCTGTTCGAGACCCGCATCATGGGCGAGATCGGTGGCTACGAGGCGCGCCGCGCGTTCCCCCGTCCGCTGATCCGCGCCATGGGCGAGGCCGGGCTGTTCGGTGCCGCGT
This sequence comes from Elioraea sp., assembly GCF_051860475.1. Classification (NCBI taxonomy): domain Bacteria; kingdom Pseudomonadati; phylum Pseudomonadota; class Alphaproteobacteria; order Acetobacterales; family Elioraeaceae; genus Elioraea; species Elioraea sp. The sequence continues at coordinate 17,951 of NZ_JBHYDW010000030.1, forward strand.
TCCCGGAGACCGTCGGCGGCACCGATCTCGGCTTCATGGCGGTCGCGGTGATCTCAGAGGAGATCAGCCGGCTGCGACCCGATCTCGGCTACTGCATGAACCTCCAGGCGATGACCTGCCCGTTCACCATCCTCAACTGGGGCACCGACGAGCAGGCCGCGCGCTTCGTGCCCCCCCTGATCGCCGGCGAGCGGATCGGTGCGTTCATGCTGACGGAGCCCGGCGGCGGCTCCGACCCCGCAGGTGCGATGAAGACGCGCGCGGTGCGCGACGGCGACGCCTATCGCATCTCGGGCTCGAAGCAGTGGATCACCTTCGCCCACGAGGCTGACACCGCGGTGCTGTTCGCCAGGACCGATCCCTCGGCCGGCCACCGCGGCATCACCGCCTTCGTGATCGAACCACGTTCAGCATCCGGCTACCGCGCCGATCCGATCGCGATGCGCAACCTCTCGCCGGTGCTGTCGTCCTGCGCGGTGTTCTTCGACGAGTTCGTCGTGCCGGCGGCGAACCGGCTCGGTGCGGAGGGCGAGGGCTTCCGGATCGCGATGAACGCGCTCGAGTTCGGGCGGCTCACCGTCTCGGCGCGGCTGGTCGGTGCCGCGCAGGGCTGTCTCGACCACGCGCTTGCCTATGCGCGCGAGCGTGTTGTCGGCGGCCAGGCGATCGGACGCTATCAGATGGTGCAGGCGCTGATCGCCGACATGGCCACCGAGATCGCCGCCGCCCGCGCGCTCGTGCGCGAGCTCGCCGAGACCATGGACGCCGGCCAGCCCGCGAACCGCATCGCCAGCCTGGCGAAGTACTTCGCCTCGCGCGCGGCCAAGACCGCGGTCGCCAACGCCACCGAGATCTTCGGCGGCTACGCGCTCGCCGACGAGTACCCGATCAGCATGTTCAAGGGGTTCATCGAGATGCTGAACGTCGGCGAGGGCTCGGCGAACGTGCAGCGCGTGCTGATCGCCGAGGACGCGCTCGGCTACAAGGACGCAAACCGCGCGAGCCTGCCCGCACGCAAGTTCCGCGCGCGCGCGGCGGAGTGAGCGCGATGCCCGGCCTCTGGTTCGAGGAGTTCGCCGAGGGCATGGTGATCGAGCATCCGATCCGCCGCACTGTGACCGAGGCCGACAACACGCTGTTCTGCGCGATGACGATGAACCCTGCGGCGCTGCATCTCGACGCCGAGGCGATGAAGGCAAGCCCCTTCGGCGAGCGCATCGTCAACTCGCTCTACACGCTCGGGCTGATGGTCGGGATCTCCGTGCACGACACCACGCTCGGCACCACCGTGGCTAATCTCGGCTTCGAGGAGGTCGCCTTCCCCGCGCCGCTGTTCCACGGCGACACCGTGCACGTGCGCACCACCGTGCTGGCGTTGCGCGAGAGCAAATCCCGCCCCAACGAGGGCATCGTCGCCTTCCTGCACGAGGCGATGAAGCAGGACGGCACCGTGGTCGCGCGCTGCCGCCGCGCCGCGCTGATGCGCAAGCGGCCGGCATGATCCCGCGTTCATTCCTGTTCGTCCCCGCCGACAGCGACCGCAAGCTCGCGCGCGGACCCGAAAGCGGCGCGGCCGCGCTGATCCTCGATCTCGAGGACTCCGTGGCACTCGACCGCAAACCCGTTGCGCGCGAGATGACCGCCGCCTGGCTGCGCGCGCGCCCCGCCGCGCCGCAGGCCTGGGTGCGCGTCAACGCCTTCGACACCGGACTGACCATGGCCGACCTCGCCGCCGTCGTCGCCGCGCGCCCCGACGGCATCGTGCTGCCCAAATGCGAGAGCGCCGCCGATCTCGTCCGCCTCGACGCCGCGCTGTCCGCGCTCGAGGCGCGCGAGGGCCTGCCCGACCGGTCCATCCCCGTCATGCCGCTCGTCACCGAAACACCCGCGGCGATGTTCGCGCTCGGCGGCTATCCCGGCGCGCCACGGCTCGCGGCGATCCCCGGGGGCGGCGAGGACCTCGCCGCCGGGCTCGGTGCGCGCACGAACCGTCTGCCCGACGGCACCTGGGACGAGCCCTACCGGCTCGCGCGCGCGCTCACGCTGATCGCCGCCGGCGCGGCCGGCGTGCCGGCGATCGACACGATCTACGCCGATGTGCGCAACCTCGACGGGCTGCGCGCCGAATGCGAGGCGGGCAGGCGCATGGGCTTCGTCGGCCGGATGGCGATCCATCCCGCGCAGGTGGCCGTGATCGAGCACGCCTACGCGCCGACCGATGCGGAACGCGCCTGGGCGGAGCGGGTCATCGCCGCATTCGAGGCGACGCCAGGCGCGGGCGTCATCTCGCTCGACGGCAGAATGGTGGACAAGCCACACCTGGTGCAGGCGAAACGATTGCTTGGGGAGTAACGGGTGGGGGGACGACGGTCGTCCCCCCACACCCCCCTCCGCTACCGGGTCCCGGTCTCTGCCTCGTAGCGCGCCTTCGTCTCCGCATTCGGCGGGTAGAGGCCAGGCAGCGCCGCGCCCGTCTCCACTTCGCGCATGATCCAGGCTTCCAGCTTCTCCTGCGACTCGGCCTCGCGCGTCACCGCCTCCACAAGCGCCTGCGGGATCAGCACCGCGCCGTCGTCATCCGCCACCACCACGTCGCCCGGATAGACCGCGACGCCGCCGCAGCCGACCGGCTCCTCCCAGGTCACGAAGGTCAGCGCCGCGACCGACGGCGGCGCCGCCTCGGCCGCACACCACACCGGCAGGCTGGTGCCCCGCACGCCCACTGCGTCGCGCACCGCACCCTCCGTGACAAGTGCGGCCACGCCCTTCTTCGCCATGCGCGCGCACAGGATGTCGCCGAAGATGCCGGCCTCGGTGACACCCTCCGTGCCGGCGACCACCACGACACCCTCCGGCATCGCCTCGATCGCCCCGCGCGTCGAGCGCGGATTGGCCCAGCTCTCGGGCGTCGCCAGATCCTCGCGCGCCGGAATGAACCGCAGCGTGAACGCGGGCCCCACCACGCGCGCCTGCCCGGTCCGCAGCGGCCGCGGCCCGGTCATCCAGGTCTTGCGCAACCCCTTCTTCAGCAGCACCGTCGTCAGCGTCGCCGTCGTCACGCCCGCGAGCGTGTCGCGGATGGCAGGAGTGAGCGTCATCCTAGTCCTTCCCTATCTGAACAGAAGTCTCGGCAGCCAGGTGGCGAGCTCAGGGAACACCCAAAGCGCGCCGAGCGCCAGCACCTGGAGGGCGACGAAGGGGAGGCTGCCGCGATAGATGTCGCCGGTCGTGACCGAGCCCGGCGCCACGCCCCGGAGGTAGAACAGCGCGAAGCCGAAGGGCGGGGTGAGGAAGCTCGTCTGCAGATTCACCCCGATCATCACGCCGAGCCAGATCGGATCGACGTCGAGCATCAGCAGCGCCGGCGCGGTCAGCGGCACGACGATGAACACGATCTCGAACGTGTCGAGGAAGAACCCGAGCACGAACATCAGCCCCATCGCCGCGAGCACCGCGCCCACGCGCCCTCCCGGCAATCCGTGCAGCACCTCCTCGATCAGGAGCTCGCCGCCCATGGTGCGGAACACCAGGCTGAAGATCGAGGCGCCGAACAGGATCACGAACACCATCGAGGTGGTCCTGAGCGTGCTCTCCGCCGCCTCCTGCACCCGTGCGAACGAGAGTTCCCGGCGCACGAAGGCGAGCAGCACCGCGCCGACGGCGCCAACCGAGGCGCTCTCGGTCGGTGTCGCGATCCCGCCGAGGATCGAGCCGAGCACCGCCATGATCAGCACCAGCGGCGGCACGAGCGACGAGACGATCCGGCCCGGCAGGCTCGCCCGTTCGGCGTCGTTCATGGGGATCGCCGGGGCCGATGACGGACGCAGCGCCGCGAGCATGACCGACCAGAGGATGTAGAGCCCGACCAGCAGCAGGCCCGGCAGCAGCGCGCCGGCGAACAGGTCGGAGACCGAGACCGGATCGGGCGCGAAGTTGCCCTTGCGGAGCTGCGCCTCGGAATTGGCGCCCTGAAGGAAGTCGGCGACGAAGATCAGGATCGTCGAGGGCGGAATGATCTGGCCGAGCGTGCCGGAGGCGCAGATCGCGCCCGTGGCGAGCTTCGGGTCGTAGCCCGCCCGCAGCATCGCCGGCAGGCTGATCAGCCCCATCGTCACCACCGTCGCGCCGACCACGCCGGTCGAGGCCGCGAGCAGCGCGCCGACGAGGATCACCGAGATCGCGAGCCCGCCGCGCACGCTGCCGAAGCACTGGCCCATCGTCGTCAGCAGCGCCTCGGCGATGCGCGTCCGTTCCAGCACCGTGCCCATGAGGATGAACAGCGGCACCGCGACCAGCACCTCGGACTGCATGATGCCGAAGTAGCGCGGCGCGATCGTCGCGAAGTAGGACGGATCGAACGCGCCGACCAGCCAGCCCGCGAGCGCAAAGAACAGCGAGGTGCCGGCGAGCGTGAACGCGACCGGATAGCCGAGCATCAGCGTTCCGATCGTCACGGCGAACAGCAGGACCGAGAGGATCTCGCCGAGGACGACGGGATCCATCGCTCAGGACGACCCGGCCGTCAGATGCGGCGCGTATTCGGGTCGTCCACCAAGCAGCAGCACCGCCTTGGCCGCCTGCGCGAGGCCCTGCAGCGCCACCACCACGCAGAACCCGAGCACGCAGGACTTCAGCAGATAGAGCCCGGGCAGCCCGCCGATGTTCTGGCTCCCTTCGCCGAACATCCAGGCGAGCCGCACGGCCGGCCACGTATAGACCCAGATCACCGCCAGGGTCGGCAGCAGCAACAGCACCGTGCCGAGGATCTCGATCTTGGCCTTCGTCCGCGGCTCGGCCGCGCGATAGAACAGATCGACCCGCACATGCGCATCCGCGCGCAACGCGAAGGCCGCGCCGAGCGTGAAGCCGGCGCCGTTCAGCCAGACATAGGCGTCCTGCATCCAGATGAAGGCAACGCCGAAGCCGTAGCGCAGCACCACGTTCACGAAGCAGACGATCACCGCGGCGATCAGCCCCCAGGCGAGCAGGCGCCCGAGCGCGCCGCTCAGCGCGTCGACCGCGCGCACGAACAGGATGAGTGCTCCCGTCACCCGAGGACGCTTCCCCCGCTTGCTTCCCGCCCCGCGGCCGGACCCTATGGGCAGGGCCGAGGAAAGGCAAACGAAACACGGACGCGTGCTGAGACAAGGGGTTGCGGTGCGCCGCGCCGTTGTGGCAGGCCAACTCCATGCCGACCCGACGTCACAGCATCCTCGGCGCCGCCGCACTTGTCGCGCTTCGACCGCCCGGCGGCGCACGCGCCGACGAGGCGGCATGGCAGGCGGCGCGCGAAGGCCGTGCGGCGGTGCTGATCCGGCATGCGATCGCACCCGGCACCGGCGACCCGCCCGGCTTCCGCCTCGAGGACTGCGCGACCCAGCGGAACCTGTCCGCGAGCGGCCGCGCCCAGGCGCGTGCGATCGGCGCTCTCCTCCGCGCCCAGGGCCTCGCCGGAGCCGGGCTGCGCTCCTCGGCGTGGTGCCGGTGCATCGAGACGGCCGAGCTGCTCGACCTCGGCCCGGTCACCCGCGAGCCCGCGCTCGACAGTTTCTTCGCCGACCGGGGTGCCGGCCCCGCCCGCACCGAGGCGCTGCGCCGGCTGCTCGCCGCCTGGGATGCACCGCGGCCGCTGGTGCTGGTCACCCACCAGGTGAACATCACCGCGCTGACCGGCGTGTTCCCCGCCTCGGGCGAATCGATCCTGGTGTATACCGGCGCGCGCGCCGGGGCGCTGGTCCTGCGCGTCCCGCCTCCCGCCGCCTGAACGGACCCCTCCGCAATGGACATGACATCCGCGCTTCAGGCGCTGCTGCTCGGCATGGTCGAGGGGGCGACGGAATTCATTCCGGTCTCCTCGACCGGGCATCTGATCCTGGTGATCGACCTGCTGGGATTCGCCGGCACGCCCGGCAAAAGCTTCGAGATCATGATCCAGCTGGGCGCGATCATGGCCGTCGTCGCGATCTACTTCCGCAAGCTCTGGGGCCTTGCCACCGGCCTGTTCACCGACCGTGAGGCGCAGCTCTACGTCCGCAACCTGTTCCTTGCCTTCCTGCCCGCGCTCGTGATCGGCGCGACACTCTACGGACCCGTCACCCGGTTCCTGTTCAACCCCTACGTCGTGTGCGCCGCGCTGATCACCGGCGGCATCGCGATCATCCTGATCGAGCGCTTCCGCGGCGCACCGACGACGCACCGCGTCGAGGCGATCACCCCGCGCGCCGCACTCGCGATCGGCTTCTTCCAGGTGCTCGCGATGATCCCCGGCACCTCGCGGTCGGGCGCCACGATCATCGGCGCGCTGCTGCTCGGCGTGGCCCGCCCGACCGCGGCCGAGTTCAGCTTCGTGCTCGCGATCCCGACCATGTTCGCCGCCACGGTGTACAGCCTCTACCGCGAGTGGTCGGGCATGACCTGGGATGGCGCGGGGCTGATCGCGATCGGCTTCGCCTCGGCCTTCGTGGTCGCGTTCGTGGTGGTGCGGCTCGTGCTCGCCGTCATCGCGAGGATCGGCTTCACGCCGTTCGGCTACTACCGGATCGCGCTCGGGCTTGTCATGCTGGCGGTCCTGACCACGCGCTGAGGGAGCGACGATGAAACTGTTCATGGCGGGACTGGCGACCGAAACGAACACCTGGGCGCCCATCCCCACCGGGCGCGACGCCTTCATGGGCCATCGCTACTTCCGCCACGACGCCTCGCGCCAGCCGCCGGGCTGGGGGAACCTTGCAATGCGGGTCTGGCGCGGCCGCGCCGAGGCGGACGGGATCGCGATCGCCGAGAGCCTGGCCGCCGCGGCCCAGCCCGCCGGCACCACCGTGCGCGCGGTCTATGAGGAGCTGCGCGACATGATCCTCGCGGATCTGCGCGCCGCCATGCCGGTCGATATCGTGCTGCTCTCGATGCACGGCGCGATGGTCGCCGACGGCTACGACGACTGCGAGGGCGACACGCTCGCCCGGGTGCGCGCGATCGTCGGTCCCGAGGTGGTGGTCGGGATCGAGCTCGACCTGCACTGCCACCTCAGCGAGACGATGCGCGAGGCGGCCGACCTGATCGTGCTGTTCAAGGAATATCCGCACACCGACATCGCCGACCGCGCCAACGACCTCTACGACCTCGCGCTGCGCGCGGCGCGGCGCGAGGTCCGCCCGCGCATCGCCTATCACGACCTGCGCATGATCTCGATGTGGCGCACCCCCGTCGAGCCGATGAAGGCCTTCGTCGCCGACATGGCCGCGGCCGAAGGCAGGGACGGCATCCTCTCGGTCTCGTTCGGCCACGGCTTCCCCTGGGCCGACGTGCCGGATGTCGGGTCGAAGATGGTGGTGATCGCCGACGGGGACGAGGCGAAGGCCCGGCGCCTCGCCCAGGACTTCGGCGCGCGGCTCTGGGCGATGCGCCACGAGACCCACCCGAAACTGGAGGATGCCGACGCGGTCATCGCCTCGGCACTCGGCGCGACCGACGGCAGGCCGGTCGTGATCGCCGACGTCACCGACAACGCCGGCGGCGGTGCGCCCTCCGACAGCACCTTCCTGCTGCACCGCCTGGTCGCCCACCAGGCGAAGGGCGCCGCAGTCGGCCCGGTCTGGGACCCGGTCGCGGTGTCGTTCTGCCGCGAGGCGGGCGTGGGCGCGCGGATGCGGCTGCGGGTGGGGGGCAAGTGCGGCGCCATGTCCGGGCCGCCCGCCGATCTCGACGTGGTGGTGCGCGCGGTCGCCGACAATCACGAGCAGTCCGGCCTCTCTGGCAGCCGCGCCTCGTTCGGGCCGTCGGCCTGGGTGGAGGCCGACGGCATCCACCTGCTGCTGATCAGCATCCGCCAGCAGGGCTTCCACCCAGACGGATTCGAGGGCCTCGGGCTGTCGCTCGCCGGGCTGAAGCTGGTGGTCGTCAAGTCGTCGCAGCACTTCTATGCCGGGTTCGCGCCGATCGCCTCCGCCGTGCGCTATGTCGGCGCGCCGGGCGCGATGGACCATGACTTCGCCGCGCTGCCCTACACGAAGCTTGCGACACCGTACTGGCCGAGGGTCGAGGACCCCTACGCGCGGTAGCGCGCCGCCGCCAGCGGTCGCGCGTACGACGGAAATCTTGCCCGGCGGAACGTTGCGGCCTAGAGTCCCGATCCGACGAACCCCGGCGGGAGAGATGGCGCATGCCCCGAGGCCCGACCAAGGTTGCCCCGCGCAGTGTCCGGCGCAAGGTCATCAAGCCGATACGGCCCGTACCAACCCCACGCAGGCTGCTCGTCTACCAGCCGGTCTTCCGGCTGATCCGGTTCCGCAAGCTGCTCGGCTCGGCGCGCTGCAGCGGGCTGACGGTCGAGGCGCAGCAGCAGACCCAGTGGTGCTGGGCCGCGGTCGCCAACAGCGTCTCGCATTTCTACGACGCCGCCTCGACCTGGACGCAGTGCACGATCGTCAATGCCGAGCTCGGCCAGACCACGTGCTGCACCAACGGCTCGTCCTCGTCCTGCAACAAGCCGTGGTACCTCGACAAGGCGCTGACGCGGGTCGGCTGCTTCCTGTCGATCGCCTCGGGCACGCTCACCTTCGCCACCATCAAGACGCTGATCAACAGCGGCCGCCCGCCCTGCGCCCGCCAGGGCTGGAGCGGCGGCGGCGGCCACTTCATGGCGATCGTCTGCCATTTCGAGGGCCTGCTCGGGCTGATCGGCGGCGGCGGCAGCACCGCGAAGCGGCTCAGGATCTCCGATCCCTGGTACGGCGACAGCGTGATCGACTACGACGTGTTCGTCTCCGGCTACCAGGGCAGCGGCACCTGGACCCACTCCTACCGCACCCAGCCCTGAGGAGGATGACGCCATGCCGCTGATGGTCGAACCGCCGCCCAAGGGGATCGAGAGGCTGCTGGACGCGGCCGTCTCGGAACTGGTCGCGCATGGCGCGCTCGCGCTGGGCACACGCGCGCGCCCCGCGGTCGCCATGCCGCTGCGCGCCTATCATCTCGGCGCGGATGCCATCGCCGAGGGTCGTGGCCTGGCGGCCGCGCAGCCGGTCGGCTGGGTAGCCAGCCTGATGAACGACGGCGAGGTGCTGGGGACGCTGGAACTGGTTCCGCCCAAGCCTGTGCGAAAGGGCGCCGCACCGGCGGAAGGACTGCGCTTCGGCGGCTTCACCCAGGGCTCGCTGCAGCGCGGCCTCGCCGCGGCCGTGCAGATGGCCGCGAAGCAGGTTGGGCGGGCGCAAGTGGAGGTCGCGGTGCTGCGTGCGCCGGCGATCTACCTCCTGGCACTGTGGCTGCGCGGCAAGGACGGCGACCGGCTGGTGCCGATCGCCCCGGCGCCGGCGCCGCTCAAGGCGGGCGAGGCGTATCCGGCCGAGCGGGCGCTGGAGGCGCTGGCCGAGGCAGCCAAGAACGCGCTCGCGGGCGACGACACGCGCAACTGACCCAGCGGCCCGCCACGCGCCCGCATGCCGCCCGACGGGTCGCGGTGCGCCCGCGGCAGGAGACATCAAAAATTCGGAGGGTTGCCGCCTTTTTTGGCGATAGGTCATGTGTTCTTCATAAAATGAGACTTGACGCTCTGGTCGCTGCCGGTAACGTTAACGTTGGGGAAAGAAGCCGGCACCGCTCTGGGTGCGTCGGCGTGATCGGGGGGTCACAGGAATGAATGCGTTCGCGCCAAGGTTCTCGTATCGCAGCATTCTGCTCGCCGGAGTTGCGGCCGGGCTAGTGGGGCTGACGCCGGCGCGAGCGCCCGCCGCCGATGTCACCTGGCTCGGCGGACCGGGCAACTGGAATGTCGGCGCCAACTGGATCGGCGGCAGCGCGCCGGCGGTGGGCGACAACGTGTTCATCGACGGCGGCAACGCCGTGGATTCCGTGGTCTCGCTGAACGTCAACGCGAGCATCAACGACCTGACCATCAGCAGCGGCGACACGCTCGGCATCAACAACGGCCAGACGCTGTCGATCACCGGCAACCTGGTGAATGCCGGCACGCTCGGGCTGAATTCCTCCGGCTCGACCACGGATCTGCGGATCGGCGCTACCACCACCTTCTCCGGCACTGGCACGGTGACGCTGAGCAACAGTGGGAGCAACCGGATCTGGGGTCTTGCCGCGGCGAACGTGCTGACCAACTCGGCCGGCCACACGATCCAGGGCGCGGGCAACATCGGCATCGGCGCGATGGGCCTCAACAACCAGGGCCTGATCGACGCGAACCAGAGCACGGCGCTGACGGTGCAGCTCAACAACGCGGCCGGGGTGACGCGCAGCAACACCGGCACGATGCAGGCCTCGTCCGGCGGCACGCTGACGATCACCTCGACGAATCTCGACAACACGAACGGCACGATCCAGGCGCTGGCCGGCTCGACCGTCAACGTCACGGGTGGGCGCATCACCGGCGGCACGGTGACGACGGCGGGCGACGGCGTGGTGCAGCTCAGCAATCCGGCGACGCTCGACACGCTCACCAACACCGGGCTGGTACGGATCAACAACGCCCAGCAGGGCATCGTCGCCGGCACGATCACCAATGACGGCACGATCGCGCTGGCCTCGACCGGCGGGCAGACGAACCTGCGGATCGACGGCAACGTGACGCTTGCGGGCACCGGCACGGTGACGCTGAGCAACAATGCCAACAACGTCATCTGGGGTCTGGCCGGGGCGAACGTGCTGACCAACTCGGCCGGCCACACGATCCAGGGCGCGGGCAATATCGGCTTCGGCGCGATGGGCCTGAACAACCAGGGTCTGATCGACGCGAACCAGAGCACGGCGCTGACGGTGCAGCTCAACAACGCGCTCGGGGTGACGCGCAGCAACACCGGCACGATGCAGGCCTCGTCCGGCGGCACGCTGACGATCACCTCGACGAATCTCGACA
>NZ_JBHYDW010000030.1:28910-34905 GCF_051860475.1 Elioraea sp.
GACAACACGAACGGCACGATCCAGGCGCTGGACGGCTCGACTGTCAACATCAACGGCGGGCGCATCACCGGCGGCTTGGTGACGACCGCGGGCACCGGCGTGGTGCAGCTCAGCAATCCGGCGACGCTCGACACGCTCACCAATGCCGGGCTGGTGCGGATCAACAACGGCCAGCAGGGCATCCTCGCCGGCACGATCACCAATGACGGCACGATCGCGCTGGCCTCGACCGGCATCGGCTTCGGGACGACGAATCTGCGGATCGAGGGCGACGTGACGCTTGCGGGCACCGGCACGGTGACCCTGAGCAACGGCGGCGGCAACCTCATCTGGGGTCTGGCCTCAGCCAACGTGCTGACCAATTCCGCCGGCCACACGATCCAGGGCTCGGGCAACATCGGCAATTCCGGCAACATGGGCCTCAACAACCAGGGCCTGATCGACGCGAACCAGCCGAACGGGCTGACCATCCACCCGTCTGCCGCGGGCGTCCTGAACACCGGCACGCTGCGCGGCAGCGGGACGGGTGGACTGACGCTCACGAGCGGCATCTTCGACAACCAGGGCACGGTGGAGGCGCTGAACGGCTCGTCCGTGACCTATGTCGGCAACACCTCGACGGCGAACAACCTCGCGGGCGTGCTGACGGGCGGGCTCTGGCGCGCTGAGTCGACGGGCAATGGCGCGACGGTCACGCTGCGCGGCCAGCACATCACCACCAACGCCGCCGACATCTACCTGAGTGGCGCCGGTTCGGTGATCCAGGTGACCAACCCGTCGAGCGTAACGCAGTCGATCGACAACACGCTGCATACCAACAACGGTGCGCTCAGACTGCAGAACGGGCGGACCTTCACCGCCACCGCCAACAGCGGCAACTTCACCAACAACGGCCTTCTCGAACTGACCGACTCGACGTTCAATGCCAACACCCTCGCCAGCAACGGCACGGTGCTGAGCTTCGGCAACAGCACCCTGACGACCGCGCCGGGTACGCAGGTGACGGGCACGGGCGCGATCGCCTCCAGCTTCGGCACGCTGACCATCACGCGCGGGGTGGACATGGGCGCCGGCTCGTCGATGACGAGCACACCAACCGGCACGATCGACCTCTCGAACGCCACCCAGGCGAGCCGGATCGGCACGCTGAACAACAACGGCGCGCTGAACCTCGGCGCACAGAACATCGTCGTCACCCAGGACCACACCAACGTGAATTTCGGCGTGGGCAACGCGTTCGACCGGCGCGCCAATGTCACGGGCGCGGGCCAGATCATCGGCGAGAACGCCGCGATGGCCGTCACCGGCGACGTCACGCCGTCCGGCGCGAACACGGTGACGCTGAACCTGGGCAACGTGCGCGGCGGCACCTCCACGACGGTGAACTACCAGGTCGCTAACACCGGCACGGGCGCGGATATCCGCGGCGCGGTGCAGACGGCGGCGAACGGCGGCAACATCACCGATGGCCGGCTGTCGGGCAGCGGCGTGACGGCACAGAACTTCGGCCCCGTGACGGCGGGCAACAGCACCGGCAACTTCGCGGTGACGTTCGAGGCGACCTCGGGCGGCTCGCTCGCGGGCCAGTCGATCGCGGTGGTGAGCAACTTCGACAATGTCGCCACGCAGACGATCAACCTCGCCGGCACGGCGACCGCGCTCGCGGTCGGCAACGCCACGCCCTCGCCCGGCCCGGTCGATCTCGGCAATTTCCGGGTCGGCGGCGCGACGCCCTCGACCGGGTTCACGGTCGAGAACACCACCTCCGGACCGGGGGCGGAGCGGCTCGGCATCGGCACGGTCGGCGCGGTCGGCAATTTCAGCGCGACCAACGCGCTGGGCGCTGGGTTCATCGACTCGGGCGCCTCGCAGGCGAATGCAGTCACCGCGAGCGTCAGTGGCGGCGTGGCGGGCGCGAACTTCGGCTTGCTGACGATCGACTACACCACCAACGGCCAGTTGATCGACGCGGGCTTCGGCACGATCGCGTCCAACAGCCAGCAGATCGCGCTCACCGCGACCGGCTTCAACGCGGCGCAGGGTGTGGCATCGCCCGATCCGGTGGTGATCGCGAACCAGCGCGTGGGCGGCACGAACAGCCAGACCCTGACAGTAACCAACACCGCGCCGGCGGGCGCGTTCACCGAGGGGCTGAACGCGAGCTTCGGCGCAACCACAGGGCAAGCGGTCAACAACGCCGGGTCCATCGGCCTGCTCGCGGGCGGGGCGGCCAACAGCACCTCCATGAGCGTCGGCGTCGACACCACGGCGGCGGGCGCGCGCTCGGGCAGCGTGACGCTGAACTACGTGACCGACGGCACCGGCACGAGCGGGCTGGCGGCCGAGAGCGTGGGCAGCCAGACGATCAGCGTCTCCGGCAACGTCTATCAGGTGGCGGCGGGCCAGCTGAACACCACCAGCCTGAACTTCGGCACGGTGCAGGTCGGGCAGTCGGTGTTCCAGAACCTCTCGATCAGCAACATCGCCACTGGCCCCGCCGGGTTCGTCGAGGACCTGAACGCAAGCTTCGGCGCGACGAGCGGCCTGGGCGCCGGCCAGATCATCGGTACCGGCAGCATCAGCGGACTGACGGCGGGCGGAACCGACGCGTCGAGCATGGTGGTCTCCGTCAACACCTCGATCGCCGGCACGATCAACGGGGCGATCGCGGTGAACTACGTCTCGGCCGGCGCGGTCGGCGGGGTGAGCAACGGGCTCGGCACGCTTGCCGTCGGCTCGGACAGCTTCGGTGTCGCCGGCGTGATCCAGACCGGCGGCCAGGTGGTCGACGCGGCGGCTCCGGTGATCAACACGGCGCAGCCGATCCAGCTCGGCAATGTGCGCGTGGGCGACCTCTCGCTGACCGCTGCGGTGAGCGTGACCAACCAGGCGACCGGCAATCCGCAGGCGGCGTTGAACGCCTCGATCACCGGCAACGCACCGGTCACCGCCACGGGCAGCTTCACTCTGCTCGCCCCCGGCGCGACCGACGCGACCAGCCTGCAGGTGGGGATGAACACCGCCGCTGCGGGCGCGGTGAACGGCACCGCGACGGTCAACTTCGTCTCGGACGCGAGCAACATCGGCGGCTGCGCGCCGAACTGCGAGATGGCGCTGCCGTCGCAGAACGTCGCGGTACAGGGCGGCGTCTTCCAGGTGGCGCAGCCCGACGTCCCGACCGGCGTGAACGTGGGCAATTTCCGCCTCGGCACGAGCGCGTCGCAGGCGCTGACGGTCGCCAACACCAACATCGCCCCGGCCGGGTTCCAGGAGGGGCTCGACGCGGCGGTGGGCGGCACCGCCGGCGCGGCGACCGCCGCAGGCGGGCCGATCAGCAACCTCGCCGCCGGTACGACGTCGAGCGCGATCAGCGTCGGCATCGACGGCGCGACCGCGACCGCGGGCGTGAACAGCGGCACCGTGACGCTCAACCTCGCCAGCAACGGCACGGGCACCTCGGGCCTGCCCACGCTCGCCCTGGCCGACGCGACGGTGACCGTCACCGGCACCGGCTACCGGCTCGCGAGCCCGGTGCTCGACACCACGGACGTGACCCTGGTGGCGCGGCGCGGCGACGCGGCGCCGACCGGCACGATCGGCGTCACCAACCAGAGCCCGGACGCGTTCACCGAGGGGCTGAACGCGACGGTGGGAGCGGCCCCGGCGCCGTTCGCCGCCTCCGGGTCGATCAGCAATCTCGGCGCCGGCGGCAGCGACGGCACGAGCCTCCAGGTCAGCCTGAACACCGCCACGGCCGGCAGCTTCGGCGGCAACGTGCAGGTGGATTTCGTCTCCACCGGCGCAGGCACCACCGGCGCGGCCGACATCTCCGTGGGCTCAGGCACGGTCGGGCTCACCGGCAAGGTGTACGAGGCGGCGGTCGCGCAGGTGAACACCACCGTGATCGACTTCGGCATCGTGCACGTGGGCGACGTGGTCGGCCCGCAGGCGGTGTCGGTCAGCAACGCGGCACCGGTCGCGGCCCTGAACGACACGCTGGCCGGACAGTTCGTCAACCTGCCGACCGGCCCGTTCAGCGGCAGCGGCAGCGTGGCCGGGCTGGGCGCGGGCCAGACCGATGCGGCGGGCCTTCAGATCGGGCTCAGCACCGCTTCGGCCGGCGTGTTCAGCAGCAGCGGATCGTTCCTGCAGTTCGCCAGCCAGAACCCGGACATGGCGGACCTGGATCTGGGTCAGGTCGGTCTGACGCTGACGGCGCAGGTGAACAACTACGCCAATCCGGTGTTCGCGCAGACCGCCGGCGCGGGCAGCCTGACCGGCGGCGGGTCGGCGTTCACGCTCGATTTCGGCACCGTCACCGAGGGCGGCGCGACGCTGACCTCGCTGCTCGAGGTCCTGAACGACGTGATCGGGCCGGCGGACCTGCTGGGCGGCTCGTTCGATCTCAGCCTGGCCGGCGTGTTCGGCCTCTCCGGCTTCGGCGCCTTCCTCGATCTCGCCGCGGGGGATGCCTTCGGCGGGCTCAGCGTCAGCTTCGCACCGACCGCGCTCGGCCTGTTCAGCGGCTCGATCACCCTGAACGCGCTCGGCTACAACGCGAGCGGCTTCCAGCAGCCCTTCGCGCCGATCGTGCTCACGCTGCTGGCGAACGTTCAGCAGCAGGGGACGGCGGTGCCGGAGCCGGGGGCGCTGCTGCTTCTCGCCTCGGCGCTGGTCGCCCTGGGCGCGGCGCGCCGCAGCCGGCCGCTTGCGGCGTGAGCCGCGCCGGCGGAGACTGCCGGCCGGACAGCCGGAGGGACTGAGGCTGACGCAGCTGCAATCGCGCCTGCTGATCGGATCGGCGAGCCTGCTGCTCGTGCTGGTGGTGGTGAACGCGGTGCTGTTCATCGGCAATCGCCAGATTCAGCGCGAGGTCGCGCAGCGCAACCAGGTGATCCAGCAGAGCCTCCAGCTCGAGCCGATCTACCAGAGCCTGGTGCGGGCGCTCGCCGAGAGCGCGGTCGCGCGGCAGGACGAGGCGCTGCGCACGCTGCTCGCCTCCGAGGGCATCCAGGTGAGCGGCACGCCCGCACCCGCGACACCGGGTGGACAGTGATGGCGGACGAGGGCTCGACCGCCCGGCGCGGGTCCGGCGGCGTGTTCCTGCCTGTCCTGCTCGTGACGGTCGCGCTGTTGATCTGGTTCGGATTCCAGACCGTCCAGCTGATCGCCGAGCGCAGCCAGGTCGAGAGCCTGCATGCGAACCAGGCGCCGGTGTTCCAGAATGCGCAACGGATGCGCCGCCAGCTTGACACCCTGGCCGCCGGCACCCAGCGCCTCGCCGATGGCGGCAACGCCAACGCCCAGGCGATCACCGCTGCGCTGCGGCAGCGGGGGATCACCATCAATCCGGACGCGGCCCAGGGCCGCTAGCGCGCGCAGGCCCGGCAGGGTTCATGCACGTCACGACCTGACGCAGACACCCGCCGCACTGCGTGCACGACACCCCCAGCGCACCACGCCGTTCCGCGGCCGCGTAGAGTGCCCAGAGTCGTGAAGTGAGTGGTCGAGCGGTGGGGGGCGACGCTCGCCCCCCCCCCCCGCCCCCCGCACCACTCAGTCGTCCAGGAAACTCCGAAGCTTCCGGCTTCGGCTCGGATGCTTCAGCTTGCGCAATGCCTTCGCCTCGATCTGGCGGATGCGCTCGCGCGTCACACTGAACTGCTGGCCGACCTCCTCCAGCGTGTGATCCGTGTTCATGCCGATGCCGAACCGCATCCGCAGCACCCGCTCCTCGCGCGGCGTCAGGCTGCCGAGCACCCGCGTGGTCGCCTCGCGGAGGTTCGCCTGGATCGCCGCATCCAGCGGGATCACCGCGGCCTTGTCCTCGATGAAGTCGCCGAGATGGCTGTCCTCCTCGTCGCCGATCGGGGTTTCGAGACTGATCGGCTCCTTGGCGATCTTCAGCACCTTGCGCACCTTCTCGAGCGGCATGCCGAGCTTCTCGGCCAACTCCTCCGGCTGCGGCTCACGGCCGATCTCGTGCAGCATCTGG